>JAISSG010000044.1 GCA_031273185.1 Treponema sp.
ATAATCCTGTTGCCGTTGTCTGTTCGTTGCTGTACAGCAGATAGTCGCTGTATATATCTAATATATCCCTTCCCATACTTTAAAATATCATATTTCCACTGTTTGCGTAAGGTGAGTTAATTATTTTTATAATATTTATTATTGAGTAAATTGGAATAAATAATAATATAAATGCAACAGTAATGAATAACCAAATTTTTATAAATAAATCATTAACAAATAATAAAGTTATAAAAAATAATATTATAGAGAATACCCAAATAAAAATTGAACTTAAACCGATTTTATTTTTCATTATCTTCATTATCGAATAATTTCTATACATACATTTTCCCTCATTGGAATATTATTATATCTTAATTCATTCGTCAATACTACTTAAAATATTTTAGGGTAAATGGCATATAACTCGCTGGCGATGTATCCCTATTCCCTATGCCCTACATACTCCCTCGGCACCCGCTTGTTAATGTTGCAGGTGATCTCGTAGGGGATCGTGCCAATTCTGGCGGCAAGCTCGGCGGCATCGGGGGCGGGGCCGCCGAACAGCACGGCCTCGTCCCAGCGGCGCACGTCCCCGGCTGTACCGATGTCGGCCATGCACTGGTCCATGCATATCCGGCCTGCCAGCGGGTAGGCCTTGCCGCCGATCACCGCCTGCCATCGGTTGCTGGCAATGCGGGGCAGGCCGTCGGCATAACCGGCTCGCAGCACGGCAATTTCGGTGTCCTGCGGGGCGGCCCAGGTCCTGCCGTAGGAAACGGTCTCGCCTTTTTTTACCCGCCTGATAAAAGCGACGCTGGTTCGCAGTTCCATTACCGGCTCGACCCGCAGGGGCGGCAGGGACAGGCCCGCGTCAGCCTCCTCGACTGCCTTGTAGCCGTACAGCAGGATTCCGGGCCGCACCATGTCGAACCAGGCGGCGGGGTGGAGGATAACCGCGCCCGAGTTGGCGGCGTGGACGATGCCGGGGTCAACGCCCGCCGCCTGTATGCCGCCGAGGGCCTTGTTGAAACGGGCAATCTGTTCCTCCGTAAACGCAATGTCGGCGGGGTCGGCGGAATCGGCGACGGCAAGGTGGGTGGCCGTCCCCGCGTATTCCAGCGAGGCGCAGGCGGCGATGTTTTGGGCCAAGGCGGCGGCTTCCTCCGGGGCGCAGCCCATGCGGCCCATGCCGGTGTCGATTTTCAGGTGGACGGGAAGCCGCACCCCCGCCGCCCTGGCGGACTTGCCCAGCGACTCGGCAAATTCGCCGTCGGAAACAAGGGGGATTAGCCGGTTTTTGATGATTTCGGGGATTTCCTCGTGCAGGGGCTGGGAAAAAAGGAGAACGGGGGCGAATATCCCCCCCTCCCGCAGCGCGGCGCCTTCCTGGGCGTGGGCCACGCCAAGGCAGTACGCCCCCGCCGCAAGGCTTTCGCGGGAGATGGCTATGGCCCCATGCCCGTAAGCGTTCGCCTTTACCGGCACGCAAATCCGCCGCCCTACCAGTTCCTGTACCTTCCGGAAATTCCGCCGGAACGCGCCCAAATGCACTACCGCCCTGGTGTCCCCCATGCCTTATTATACCAGACAATTCCCAAAAAACATAAAAAAGCAGATAATTTCTAGAATTATTTTTTTATTGTGATATACTTCTACAATAGTATGGGTCTCAGAATTGGCAGCAGGGTTCTTGCTATATTGGTAGTTTTTTCCCTCTTTTCAGGTTGCGGGGAGCTGAATTCCCTGTTTTCCCCGGGCGCAAGCTATCAGGTAACGGCCCTGATCAACGGGGTCTCGCTTGACGACTGTTCCATAATACGCGCCGGTGATAAAATTCGCCCCTATTTCGCCAGTTCCGTGGATAACGACCCCGATCTCACCGGCTTGCTGGTCTACGTCCAGAACCGGCAGGGCAAGATCATCGGGGAACAGGTTCTGTACATCCTTCAGCCCTATTATGGCGACTCAATGGAGGCGGAAACCCAGGAGAATTTCGACAGGCCGGGGGACGGGACTGATGGGGAGATCGAAGAGCCGGGGGAACACGAGGCAAACAGGGAAGCTATCTTGGGCTTTATCGAAGAATCAGCGGTAAGGGATCAAAAGTTTTTTATTAACTCCGCGACCGGGGTGCAAACGCCTGTCGTTGTTCCGATAATGTCCCTTAACCAGGAAATACCCTACTTCCACATGCCGAAAAACATGGAAATTGGCCCGTACAAGCTGGTTTTTGAGGCGATGGGGAGAAGGGAAACCCTGCACCGGATGGAATTGGACATATTTTTCCTTGGCAGTGCCGAATTTTCTGTAAAAGATATCTCGATATACCTGCCCAGGGTTTCCGATAGCCAGATGATCCCCCCCGGAACAACCGTGATGCTCGAATCCAGGCTGGATTATGACGCCCGCCTTGAGCCTTACGTCGTCTGGCACAACGGCAGGAGTGTCATCAGCGAGGGGAAGATAAGCGAAGGCGCCGGAACCATCCTCTGGAAATCGCCTGAGCGGGCGGGGTTCTATTCGCTGCGCCTTGAGGTTTTCCCCTTTGAGCTTAGGGGCAATTATACCGGCATTTTCCGGGAAATAGCCCTGCCGGTCTCCAAGGCAACGGCCGCAAACGGGGGGTATTTTTTTGGCGAAGGCCCGGGATACGCCGCCCTGAGCCCGCTGGCGGCGGGAACGATCTTTCCCGAGCTTGAGCAGGCGAAAGCCGAAGCCGCCCCGGAGGAAAAGGAAGAAGCGACGGCGTTGCCAGAGCGCCCGTCGTTGCTCAGGTGGTATCAGTTTCAGGGCAACCTCTGCGATACGGTCTCCGGCTCCCGCACTGAGGGATCGCTGGAGCCGGGCGCGGACAAGGCTCCTCGGTGGGCCGCCGCCGGGCAGACGACTTACGGGCTTTCCACCGGGCCGGAAGACGCATACCTCCTTCCCCCGCTTGCCTTCTTCCGCGGCGACAGCGACCAGGGCGGGGGCATTTTCCTGCTCCACGCCAAATCCCTTGCCGAAGGCGTCGTTTTCAGCGCCTTTTTCCCCATGCAGTCCTCCGGGACTGAAGGGGCAACGATGCACGTCCTCAGGAAAGGAAATGCCATCGTCCTGCGCCTGAAAACGAAGGAAGCAACGGTTGAAATGCCCGCGTACCTGCCTTTTTTTGAATACCAGGCTTTTATCACCGTTGCGCTGGAATTCTACATACGCCCGTACCGCCTTGAGGCAAAAATGTCGCTCGGCAATGCCGGGGGCGAAAGGCAGACCCTGGCGAGCGTTGAGGGAAACGTCAGGCTGCCGGGCCCCCTGGCAGGAGAGGCCAGGGCCAAGCTGGGCGGCGGCGAGGCAATTTCCGGGGAAGGGCCGGCGGCAACAGCGCAATCGCCAGCCACGCCGAAGGCAATTGTCCCGGCGGAACCGAAGCGGGATAGGGCGGACAGCAACGACAATTCCCAATCGGCAGACGTCTATGACAGCGACAGCGATTTTGAGTCACCAGTTGGCGGGGACGGTGCCGAGGCAATTCCGGCGACAGCCGAACAGGATAGTTCCACGGCGGTTAGCGCGGAAAGTTCCAGGCAAGAAATTTCTGCAAATACCATTTGGAATGAATTTGCCGTTCTGTATTCGTCGCTGCCGATTCAGGAAGAGGAACTGGCCGATGCTGATGATGAGGTCGATGGAACGGAGATCGGGGCAGACGTAACCCTGGAGAACCGTAGCGGCCCCGATCTGCCCAATCCGGCGGCTCAGGACGCGCCGGGCGCAATGCCCGACGAGCCGGAAGCCGAAGAATCCGGCGATCTTGCGTCCGGCGACGAGGAAGGCCAAGTGCCCACGGCAATACCTGAAACCCCGGATGAAACCAGCCAAATCGGCGGGGAGACAGAACCCGTGGAGGCAGACACGGAAGCCCAGATGCCGGATGATACAGACGTTACTGTCAAACAGCCCCAAACACACGCCACCCTTGCCGGCAATTCCTAGCGCTGTTGCGTGCTACGCCACGAAAAGGTATGCTGGTGTGAAACGATACTGTTTGCTGTTTTTGGCGGTGCTCGTGCTTGCCGCTTGCGCCGGGCAAAGAAAAAGGATTATCATTCGGCCCGACCCCGGGGAGGACAGGCAGCAGAAGCCTGTCGATTCAATAGAATCCTGGCAGGTAATCGAGTCCCAAAGCGGCCAGGGGGACGACGATATTCCCGACTGGGTGTACCGCTATTATGTCAGCGGCATACACGGGATTGAGGCGCTGGATCGGTACAGCGACAAATACGTGTTTATCGGGGAAACCCGGGGGGGGAACATGCATGCCCTGAGGCAGTGGGCCAACGGCTTTACCGTGCAGCATGACCTGCCCAGGCTGGTCGCCGCCAGGGTTGAGCACCGGCTTGTTTCCCCGGCCTCGCTGTACCCTGACGACGAGTACGGCCAGTATTTTGAGATGCTGATAAAGGCGGTGTCGAATGAGGAATTCCCCGAGGCTGTCAAGGAAGAAACGTTCTGGGTTAAGCGGAGGATGGTTCCCGCCAGCGCCGAAGACGGCGACAACCCGCCCCAGGCGGAAACCGCCACGGAATTGTACGAATTTCTTGTTTTGATCAGCATTGATGGCGAATCGCTGAAAAATCAGCTTCGAGAGATCATGGCGGGCATACAAACCAAGGTGCCGCCGACGCGGGATCAGGCCGCGTCGATAAGCAGAATACGGCAAGCGTTTTTCGTGGGATTTTGATGGAAGCAATGCTGCAATGGGGGCTGGCCTGCATCAGGCTGGTCCAGTCATGGGCAAGCCCGCCGGTTACCATGCTTATGAAAACAATCACCAGCCTTGGCTCCGCCGAAACATACGGCATCCTGTTTCTCTTGTTCTACTGGTGCATTGACGAAAAAAAATCCCTGCGGCTGGGAATTGCGCTGCTTGTCTCGGCGTGGATCAACCTTGCACTCAAGTTTTTGCTTGACCAACCCCGCCCGTTTTTTGAAAGCTACGATCCCTCGGTCGGCATGATCGCCGAAACGCTGGGGGGCTTCCCGTCCGGCCATGCCCAGAATTCGCTGGTCATGTGGATGATAGTCGCATCATGGGGAAAAAAACGATGGCATTTTGCCCTTGCCGCCCTGTTCTGCCTGCTGGTGGGTTTTTCCCGCATCTACCTGGGCGTGCATTTCCCCCCCGACGTGTTCGGCGGCTGGCTTCTGGGCGGCCTTGTCCTCTGCGGCTATTTCCTCGCGGCCCCCCGAATTGAGTCGCTACTTGCCGCCCGCAGCCCGCGAACGGGCATAATCGCCTGCGCCGCCCTTGCCTTCGCCATGATCCTCTACCGCCCTTCCACGGAACTGCTTGTTCCCGCCGGCCTGATCCTCGGCCTGGGCGCGGGCTACAGCCTGAACCGGCAGCGCATCGGCTTTGTGGCATCTGCGGTATTTGGCAGAACGGGCGCGGCTAAATACCTCACCCTGCTTGCCCGCTTTGTTCTGGGAATGGCCGGAATGCTCGCGCTGATCATGGCCTCAGGAAAAATTGACAGTATCTTTAGCGCATCGGAAAATTACCCGCTTATCGTTTTCATCAGTTGCGTCATGCTTACCCTTTGGGTCTCGACAGGTACTCCCTGGCTTTTCCGCCTGCTGCATCTTGCGGGGGACAATCCGGGCAATAATCAGGAAGGCACGTAATGCTGGTCTTTATAGAAGATCTCGCACGGAGCACACAAAGGCACAGAGCGCGCAAATGATGTTATATGCCATTGTACCTAAACTTGATTTATGATATTATGAACAAAGGTAATAAGGGTTTAAGAAATGCGCCTACGGCGCGGTAGGCATTTGCAGTAGGCAAATATAATGAGGATTTTTATGAAAAACACATTCAAGCTTTTCTGGACTTTCGCACTGGTAACGGTAATAGGGGTTTCATTGTCTGCCTGCCGTTCAAATGGCGGCAATACTGGTAACAATGTAGTAAATTCCAGCGAAGGTGATACCATGGTCGGTTCTGTCACGGTTGGCGAGGGGGCTCAATTTTTTAATGCAGAAATTCTCACCATAAAAAGAAACCCCTATTATGCCATTGTTAAACCCTTGGAGGGCGAGGCTATTTTAGCCATTGCCGATCAAATCTTTTTTGATACTTAT
>JAISSG010000071.1 GCA_031273185.1 Treponema sp.
TATGTCAGGGCTATTGCAGTGAGGGCAATTGAGTTCTATGCTGATTACCATTCTTTCATAGTATTTCTTTTTGCTCTCACTGTTATCCTAATCCATCATACTTTTCAGATCACCTTCGATGTCTGAAATAAGGACAGACATGTGAATAATAAAACCAAACGAGCCATTTTATACCCCCAAAATTTACTTCAGCTCATTATTTTCACTATTTTATATTTAGTCAAGGTCCCCTTTTTTTGATATTTTCCGATTTATAAAAACTTAGCCACTATTTCGCATAACTTGTACGTGTGATGTATCGTGTTCCAGCCTTTTTTAAGCGCAAGGAGGGACCACCGCCGCCAGCAAGCCTAAAAAAATCACATCCCTTTTCTTCATCACTCAGGAACTCAAGAACATCTTAGGCAAGAATCTCAAGTTTTACCGCTTTCGCAGGCAGTTTTCGCAGGCCAATCTAGCCGAGAAAGCCAATATTTCCATAACTTTTCTGTCAAACATCGAACGCGGAAACAACTTTCCCCAATCCGGGACCCTGTGCAGCCTTGCCAAGGCTCTTGAAATTGAGGTTTGGGAGCTTTTTAAGGGGGAAAGGGCCGCCGATGACCAAAACGGCTTAATTGACCGTATCCTGGAGGATTTTACCAAGCACGTTAACCGCGCCTTGGCCGAAGTTACCAGGCAGTACAAGGGCTGACAACCCTTCCGTTGTACAGCTCTTTGGGGTACACCGTTATTCCCAGCTTTTTTTCCAGCGCGGACAGGCGGCGCATTTCCAACTCGTCGCCGATGCTGACCATGATGCCGCGCTTCCCCGCCCGCCCCGTGCGACCGGCGCGGTGAATGTACGTTTCGCTGTTTTCACTGGTCTCAAGGGCGATAACGTGGCTGATGCCGGGTATGTCCAGGCCCCGCGCCGCAAGGTCGGAGGAAACCAGCACGGCGGCTTTCCCCGATCGGAAACGGTCAATCGCCGTCTTGCGCTCTTGCTTGCCCATGCCGCCGTACAGCCCTTCCGCGGCGATGCCGCGTTTGTGCAGGGCGGCGACCAGTTTTCCCGCGTCGTAAGAGCGCCCGGTAAAAACCAGCGCCTTCTTTGGCTTCGCCGCCGCGAGAAAAGAGGCCAGCGTCTGCGTCCTCCTGCGGCTCTCGCTGAAAATCGCCCAATGCCCGATCCGCTCCCGCAGCACCTCGTGATCGTCCGTTTCCAGTACCTGCGCCCCGTCCAGCAGGGGATGAAGGGCCTCCCTGGTCCGGGCGGAAACCGTGGCGGAACAGGCGGCGACGGTTAGCCGCAATTCCTGCCCCCTGGCTTTGCCTATGATGATCTGGGCAAGCTCCCTCGTTTCCTCAAGGCACTCTTTCGCGGACAGGCGGTCGGCCTCGTCCAGCACCAGAAAACGCAGACTGTGGAATTTGAGCTTGCCCATTTTTGCCAGAAGCAACAACCTGCCCGGGTTGCCGACCGCAACCAGGGGCCTGCTTTTTTTCAGGGAGTCGATCTGCCGGCCCAGATCGGCGCTGCCGACAAGCAGGGCAACGGCGTGGTTGCCGCCCAGCAAAAGGTCGGCCTCGTTTTTGATCTGCGAGCACAGCTCAAAAGTGGGGGCGCAAACCAGCAGCGAAGGGCCGGGCCCGGGCGACTCGCCGCCAAGGCCGGCAAGCACGCGCTGGAGGGCCGGGAGAAGGTAGGCAAGGGTCTTGCCGGTGCCGGTGGCGGAGCGGAAGATCACGCTTTGCCCTTCCAAAAGCGGCTTGATCACCAGGCGCTGGACGGCTGTTGGCTGCGTGATGGCCCTTGCCGCCAGCTTCTCGGCAAAGGCTCTTTCTATGCCCAGGGCGCAAAAATCATTCACAAAAATCTCACTCCTGGCCTGCGAGACTACTGCGGGGGCGGCGCTTGAAAAAATTCTTCCATTTCAAAAGCCGCTGGACGCGCCGCGCTTTTTTGCCAAGGTAAATATCCAGACCCTTAACCAAATGGGAAAAACCGTCCGGGTCTGGCTGGATCTGCTTGAAATCGTCCTTGCCGGGCCGCCTGGGGGTGTTTTTGGCAAAGCGCCTTAACCGCTCTTCTATCCGAATCAGCCGCTTCTCCAGCCAGCCAAGAAAGCCGGTGTTTTCCCGCTCTTCCGGCTTGTTAAAATTGTCGAACTCGTACTTGACCACCTCGTCGCTGCGTATCTCCCCCCGAAAAACCCGGTAGAGGTTCATCTTTATTAACTTGTTCATGTAGGCAAAGCGGCCTTCCTTCTCGAAACGGCGTATGCTTACCAGTAAGTACGCCGAGCTGAGGAAGCACAGCGGCTTGAACGAGGATGCCCGCTTGACAAAATCGTTGTCCTCGGAGACGTAAATGGTCTCGTCAAAGCCCCCTGCCCGCTCGAACAGCCACCTGGCGACAAAAATGCAAAACCCGAACGCCTTGGGATCGATTCTCAGGCCGAGCAATATCACAAAGTTGATCATCCAGTGCAGTATCCTGTCCAGGCAGTAGCCTGAAAGCGGCCGCACCTCGCAGGTGGCAAGATCAAAATAGCGGTCCTGCATCTCATCGTACACGTTGCGGATAAAGCCCTGGGGGATGATAACGTCCGCGTCAAGAAAAAACAGAAAGTCCCCCTGGGCCACGGCAGCCCCGGCGTTCCGCCCGGTAGCGGGCAATCCCCCGTCCACCACCTGGCAGCCGTACTGGGCGGCTATCTCCCGTGTTCGATCCTTCGAGCGGGCATCCGCCACGATGACCTCGTAATCGGCAAAATCCTGGGCCTTGATGCTGTCCAAAAGCCTCGGCAGCATTTTTTCCTCATTGAGGGCCGGGATTATTATGCTTACTTTCATAGGCACCGCCAGTATACAATAAGCGATTAACAATTAGCAATGCCGTCAGAAGATATATTCCTTGTTATCTGTAATAACCTGCCTTCCCCGGAAACAGGCCCGGCAAGGCTGGGCTCGCCCCGGCTGACGATCTCCGCAAGTTCCCTCATTTCCCAGGCACTCTTTCGCGGACAGCGGTCGGCCTCGTTTTTGGCCTGCGAGTACAGCTCAAAAGAATGAGCGCAAAAATCATTCACAAAAATTTCACTGCCGGCCTGCGGATCTGCGGGGGCGGCGCTTGAAAAAATTCTTCCATTTCAAAAGCCGCTGGACGCGCCGCGCCTTTCTGTCAAGGTAAATATCCAGATCCTCAACCAAATGGGAAAAATCGTCCAGGTTTGGCTGGAGGTGCCTGAAATCGTCCTCGCTGGACTGCCTGGGGGTGTTTTTGGTAAAGCGCTTTGACCGCTCTTCAATCCGAATCAGCCGCTCCTCCAGCCAGTCAAGAAAATCGGTGTCTTCCTGCTCTTCCGGCTTGGCAAAGTTGTCGAACTCGTACTTGACTACCTCGTCGCTGCGTATCTCCCCCTTGAAGGTTCGGTAAAGGTTCAGCTTTATTCCCTTGTTCATGTAGGCAAAGCGGCCTTCCTTCTCGAAACGGCGTATGCTCACCATTATGTACGCCGAGCTGAGGAAGTGCAGCAGCCTGAACGCGGACGCCCGCTTGACAAAATCGTTGTCCTCGGCGACGTAAATGGTCTCGTCAAAGCCCCCTACCCGCTCGAACAGCCGCCTGGTGACAAAAATGCAAAACCCGAATGCCTTGGGATCGATCCGAAGGTTGAGCAGCACCGCCAGATTTATCATCCGATGCAGTACCCGATCCAGGCGGTAGTCGGAAAGGGGGCGTATCTCGCAGGTGGCAAGATCGAAATAGCGATCCTGCATCTCATCGTACACGTTGCGGATAAAGCCCTGGGGTATGATAACGTCAGCGTCAAGAAAAAAGAGAAAGTCCCCCTGGGCCGCGGCAGCCCCGGCGTTCCGCCCGGCAGCGGGCAATCCCCCGTCCACCACCCGGCAGCCGTACTGGGCGGCTATCTCCCGTGTTCGATCCTTCGAATGGGCATCCGCCACGATGACTTCGTAATCGGTAAAATCCTGTATCTTGATGCTGTCCAGCAGTTTCGGCAGCATCTTCTCCTCATTGAGGGCCGGGATTATTATGCTTACTTTCATGGGACCCGTTAGTTTAAAGAAAAGACAAAAAAACGTAAAGAATCATTCGCGGTAGTAGTCAACCTTCCACAGGAACAGGCCCTGCGGCGGCAGGGTCGGCCCGGCAAGGCTGCGGTCGCCCCGGCTGATGATCTCCGCAAGCTCCTGCGGCGGCGTTCCGCTTTCCTCGTAGCGGAGAAAGGTACCGGCAACGGAACGCACCATCTTCCACAGGAAGGCGTTGGCGCTGATCTCAAAGACCAGCCGGCCCCCGTCGTAAAAAAACGCCGCGCGGGAGATATGCCTACAGCGGCTTTTGCTTGAATCACCGGCCCCGGCGAACATCGAGCAGTCCCGCTCCCCCAGCAAGCGGCGGCAGTAGGCGTTGAGCAGGTCAAGGCGGGGGCAGCGCCAAAGCTGGAGGGCGTAGCGGCTTTCGTGGGGCAGCTCCTGCCTGCCGCAGATAAAAAAATAGCGGTAGGTCCGCAGTTTTGCGTCAAAACGGGCGTGGAAATCGGGGCAGGCTTCTCCAGCCTCCAGCACCCGCACGTCCTGGGGCAACAGGCCGTTCAGGGCGGGGACAAAGCGATCCGCCCTGATGCTTTCGATGCCGGTATGAAAACTGGCAACCTGGCCGACGGCATGCACGCCCGAGTCGGTGCGGCCCGACCCGGCCAGGCTTACCGGGTGCCGGTGCATCTGTTCAAGGGCCGATTCGATGACGGCCTGCACGCTGCGCCGCCCGGTGTTCCCGTCCTGTTTCTGCCAGCCGCAGAAGTCCGTGCCGTCGTAGGCTATGACAAGCTTAATCGTCCGCATGGCAGCGCGAGGCCCAGGCTAGTCATTTATGGTCAGCTCCTTGTTGATGTCGTCGTATACTTTCCGGGCCAGGTCGAGAAACGCGCTGGGCTTGTCCTTGGACGACTTGCCCAGGCCGAAAAGCTTGGCGATGGTTCTGCGGGCCGTCTCAAGGGTGGTTTTTCGCTCCGCCTGAGTCTGCGAAGCGCCGTACTTGTATTGCAGGTAGGCGCACAGGTACAGCATCCCCTCGTAGCCATAGTTCCTGTCGGTGTCGGGGCCAAAGGCCTTCATCGCCGACATGGTTTCAATTCTTTTCTCCTCGCGGACCAGGGCTTCGCTGTAGAAATACTGGGCCTTTTTCCTAAAGAGGACAGCCAGCCAGTCATAATGCTGGCGGGGGTATTTTTTGTCGATCTCGTCAAGCAGCCATGCCGCCCTGATTGCGGCAAGCCCCTGTTTGATCGTAGGCGAAATTTCCTTGTCAAAAAAATCATAGCAGCGCACAACCAGGTAAAACGAGGCGGCGCCCTCCATCAAGCCCCTGGGCCTGTGAAAATCAATGCCGGGAAATATCAGCAAAGTTTCCGCCTTGCGCCGCTGTTCGTCTTCAGCTACCCTGTCCAGCGCCTCGTTGGAAAGCAGTGGAAGATCGGCTTCCGAGGAGGCAAACCAGCACTCGGGGCAGACCAGCGCATGGTAGACAAGGGGAAACACGTCGCCGTACTTGATCGAGGGCTCGTACAGCCGGTGCAGTTCCTCGGTAAGCCCTCCGGCGATCAGCCTGCCCCCTCCCGAAAGCAGTTCCTCTTTGTGGAACGTCGCTTTGCAGGACGGGCATTCGTATTCCTTTTTCGAAATGAACGATACTTTTAATTCCTTGTCCTCAGCGGGCATAGAGCCTCCCTTGTGGTCTTCAGCATTCCATTACAACCATAGCAACCGCATTGTCCCGCTCGTGCGTCAGGGACAGGTGCACGCGGTTCGCCCCGCTTTTTTGCAAGGCTTCAAGCGCGGTCCCAAAAACCTGAATCTCTGGCCGCCCGTTGTGGCTGTTCGCAACCATAATGTCCTTGAGCACTATCCCCTCAAGCCCCGTGCCAAGCGCCTTGCCGAACGCTTCCTTTGCCGCGAAACGGGCGGCAAGGGACAGGTCCGCCCCTCCCCCCCGGGAAAGAGCCGCGGCAAGCTCCCGGGGATGAAAATAGCGCTCCAGCAAGCCAGGCTGCCGCCGCCAGCAGCTCATGCGCTGCACGTTGACAATATCGACACCGATGCCCGTTACCAAAAAAAACCCCTTGCGCCCAGCGCGGCCCTCAATCATCGCGGGGGGCAATTTCCCCAGGAACCTCTTCCTCCCTAAGGGTGACAACAACGCTCAGTTCCCCCGGCTCGCTCCTGGCCAAAGACAGGCCAGAGGGCAGATCGGCCCTGACAGGCAGCACGTACGTCCCCGGCCCCAGAAGCCCGGAGCAGTCCACCGACAAGAAGCCCGGCCCGGGGCTAAAATTATCCAGCAGGGCATAGTTGCCCTCAAGCCTGACGCTGCCGGTCCTGCCGCCCGGATTTGCCTCGAAGCGGGGATCCAGCCCGGCAAGGACGATGGGGATGCCCTCTATGTTTCGCACCGGCACGGAGGGGCGGATAACGCCCTGGAATTCGACCATCCCGTTTCCCCTGAATGTCAAAAACGGATTGTCCCTTGCGATGTTCACCTCAATGTTGAAATCGCTCCTCCTGCCTTCAAGCTCGACGGGATCCGTCTTCACCTCCATCACATTTTCCAGAACGCCCATCGGCCCCGACACCTCAATCTCCTGCGGGAAGACCGCATATTCTACCAGATCGAAGCCGGACGCTACCTTGCCCCGGATGTCCGCCTGTATCGGGAGGGCCTTGCTGATCCTGACGTCAAGCTGGACGGTTATCTCCATTGGGTTAACCGATATTTCCAGCGGCTCAACGCCCAAGGCGCTCCCCCTCTTGCGTATCTGTACCGGGGCGCGATAAAAACCTTCGGCCTCGTATCTGTGGAAATCCACGAAAGCCTCGATGTCGCCTTCGGAAATCACCTTGATGCTTTCATCCTCCCCCCGCATGGTAATCCTGACGTTCTGGGGATAGGAGCTTGCCAGGACAAGCGAGGAACTGGCTTCGACAACCAGGGGGACCGAAAGGGTGCGTGTCGCCAGGGTGCTCATCCGGTGAAACACGAACAGTATCAGGGCAAGGGCGATGGAAAGCACCTTGGCCGGCCAGTTGTTAAGCAACCTGATAATCAGCTTCCTAATGTTCAACGAAAACACCCTTCTCTTCGATTTGCGGAGATTCGGCAGAAGACCATCTGCTTCCCTTGTCCAGAATATCCTTGAGCTTGCGCGTAACCTCTATGGGCGAAAGATCATAGTAGAGCCGCGAGTCAAACGCAATTGATATGGCGCCGGTTTCCTCGGAGGCAACCAGCACCACCGCGTCGGACTGCTCGGATATGCCAAGGCTTGCCCGGTGCCGGGTGCCAAAGCTCTTCTTGATGTCCTGCTGCTCCGAGAGGGGCAGGAAACAGCCCGCCGCAACAATTTTTCCGTTCTGCACGATCAGGGCCCCGTCATGCAGGGGGCCGTCAAACTGAAAAATCGCAACGATCAGGCTGGAGGAAATTTCGGCGTTGATCCTCGTCCCGGTCTCGATAACGTTGCGGAGGTTGATCTTCCTCGGAAAAACCACCAGCATTCCCCGCCGCTGCTGGGAAAGCAGTTCCGCCGCGGTGACCACGGCTTCAAGATGGCCAATGTTCGCCTTGGCATCGGGGCGAAAAAAATCCCCCTGGCCCAGGCGCATTATTATTTTTCGCAGCTCGGGCTGAAAGACGATGGCAATGACGATAAACAGCCCCGGGCCCAGGAAGTTCAGCACCCATTGCAGAGTCGTCAGCTTGAAAAGAAAGGCGATGCCGTAAACCAGGACAAGAAAGCCCGCTCCCTTGACCAGTTGCAGGGCCTGGGTCTTAACCAAAAGATCGTAGCCTTTGTACAAAAGGAAGGCAAGCACCGCTACGTCAAGGACAGGACGGAGAAGATCATAAACGTCAAGGAATCTCTGAATCCACGCCATTCTACCGTTATCCTACAGAATTTAAGGGCCGTCTATCAAGGAGAACGCTAAGCGCCTCGGAAAACTCCGGCACCCTTGCGCGTATCGCCCCCGCGATCCCGGCTCCGTCCAGGCCGTTGTTCCTCAGCAGTTCGTCCCTCGTTCCCAGGGCGCGGCCATTGGCGGAAAAATCCTCTTGTGCCGCCAGCACCAAAGTTTCCGCCCGGCAGTTCCGGCAGCGGGCCAGGGCCGCGGCGTACTCGCCAAATCCCCCGGAGCAGATTCCCTCCTCGGCAAAGGCCACCATATCGTAGCTATTTAGAATATCGGCAAGATAATCCTCGTCAACAGGCTTAAGAAAGCGAAGGTTGTACAGATCCGCCTCGATTCCCCCATCGCGCAGCCGCTGGACGGCATCAAGCGCCTGGGGGTACAGGCTCCCGGTAAAGGCCAGGCAGATCCGGTTTTGGAGGCCCCGGTGCAGCCACACCCCCCTGCCCGTTTCCAGGGGAAGGGAAAAGGGGGGCAGTTCCGCCGGGCAGAGGGTCTGGGGGTAGCGGATCATCGCCGGGCCGTCAAGGCGCAGGGCATGATCGAGCATAAGCCGCAGTTCGTTCTCGCTTGCCGGGGCGAGGATCGCCATGCCGGGAACCGGGCGGAACAGGGCGATGTCGAACAGGCCCTGGTGGGTCTCGCCGTCGCCTTCAACAAAGCCGGAGCGGTCAAGGGCAAAGAGCACCGGCAGATTTTGCAGGGCGGCATCGTGGATAACCTGGTCCACCGCGCGCTGGATGAACGTCGAGTAGATAACCGCCACCGGCCTCAGGCCCCGCGCAGCAAGCCCTGCGGCGAAGGTTGCCGCATGGCCCTCGGCAATGCCCACGTCAAAAAAGCGGCCCGGAAACGCCCGTTTGAAGACCGAAAGCCCGGCGCCCTGTTCCATTGCCGCAGTCAGCGCGACGACGCGCCCGTCCCTGCCGGCGGCGGCAAGCAGAGCCGCGCCAAACGCGCCGGTAAACGCAGGGCGCTGATCAACAGGAGCACTGGCTGTCTGCGCCGATCCAATGCCGTGGTAGCCCCCAGGGTCGTCCTCGGCAAGGCTGTAGCCCTTGCCCTTGCGGGTAACCACATGCACCACGACCGGGCGGCCAAGCTGCCGCACGTCCTCAAGCACCCGGATCAGGCTTTGGATGTTGTGCCCGTCAATCGGCCCCACGTACTCAAAGCCAAGGTCCACAAAAAAATTGTCCGTGTAGAACACCGCCTTGACCGCCCGCTTCAGCCGCACCACCAGGTCAAAAAAAGCGCCGCCGACAAGCGGTATTTTTTGCGCCATCGAATCAAAGGAGCGGCGGAAGCTCTGGTACTTCGCCTTCATCGAAAGGCGGCTGAGGTATTTTGAAAGGCCCCCGACGTTGGGGCTTATCGACATTTTGTTGTCGTTGAGAATGACGACGAGAGGCAGATCGATGTGGCCGGCGTGGGAAAGGGCCTCGTAGGCAAGCCCCCCGGTCAAGGCCCCGTCGCCAATGACGGCGACCGCCCTGCCCCTTCCGCCCAGCATCCGCTCCGCGGCAAGCATGCCCAGGGCGGCGGAAATGGAAGTGGAAGCGTGGCCGGTGTTGAAAGCGTCGTGGGGGCTTTCCTCGCGCTTGGGAAAGCCCGCAATGCCGCCCGCCTTGCGCAGGCCGGAAAAGCCGTCAAAGCGCCCGGTCAGCAGTTTGTGGGCGTAGCACTGGTGCCCCACGTCCCAGACGATCTTGTCGCTCGGCGAGTCGAACACCCTATGCAGGGCGATGCTCAGTTCCACCACCCCAAGGTTCGACGCCAAATGCCCGCCGTTCTGCTTCACCCTGGAGACAACCGCCTCCCGGATTTCAGCCGCCAGCCGATCCAGCTTCTGGTAATCAAGTTCCTTGAGATCAGCCGGGCTGGTTATCCGGCACAGCATGGGGGCGTTTTCTTGCATGGTATTGAACTATCCAATGGCTAAGGAGCAAGCGTGGTTACTTGTTCTTGTGTCTGTTTTTCCGCAGCTTTTTTTTGCGCTTATGGGTGGCAATCTTTCGCAGTTTTCGCTTTCTTCCACAGGGCACTCGGCTACTCCTTGGTATCAGAATAAAGAGGCGGCCCAAGCCGCGCAACACCGTCAGTATGGGGCATGGCGGGAAAAAGATCAAGTGGGTGGGGCGAGCCAAGGGTTTGCCCAATCGGCCAGGGCGGCAAAAGCCTTGCGCTAAGACAGGAACGGGCCGATGCCGCGCCGAAAGGGGCAACTATACCGAAAATATAGGAACCTTCACATGAAACCAGTCCCAAAAGCGCCACGGCCAACAGTATTATCGTTATTATTGCTTTTTGCATCGCTTCCTCCTTAACAGCGCAATACCGATACGCAAACCAGCCTGCCAGCCAATGCTTTGCGGTATCTTTAACGTTGAGTTCTACTTGAGTACCAAATCGCAGGTTCTCGGCTCATTCGCAAGGAAATTTATTATAACGCCTGGTTTAATACCAAATTCTTGTAAATTACATGCGCACATGACCGCGACCCCGCTCCGTTCGTAATAAGCAAGAGGTCCTGGCGTGGGAAATATTCACTCGTTGTCGGCATATTTTTCAAAATAATAAAGCGGAGTATCGTGTACTTTCATTATTTCAGTAAGCGTTCCGTAATTTCGCAAAACAGCCAGCCCGTTATCGATTCCAGTCCAAAAATGTGAAAAAATCAAATACGTTTTTTCATTTTCAAGGATTGAGCGTAATTCATTTCCTAAAAAGTCATCATTCCATTCGTCTCTGTTTTTTCAAAATATTATATTGTCATTAACAACATTTCCGATTTTTGCGATGGCGTACAATTTTTATATCTAAACGCCTCTATCGCTGACGGGTAAACATACAATTTTTCACCTTCTTTTATATTCATTTGAACATAATTAATTAAAGGATTTATTTCTTGATTTAATCAAGGAAAGAAATCCCAATAACGCAAACGGCACAAAAAACAAAACAAAAAAGGAATCAGAATTATCGGATGGTGAAAATATACCCCGAATTATCCTTAATTATGCTTCTGCCGCCACCCCAATTATCCCAATATCTTCTCATTGATCCTACTACTGGTGACATCCACCAGTAATAATATAACCCGAATACGGCAAGAACGATTGTTCCCGATATAAAAATAAAAAAAATCCGCTTCTTATTTTTCTTGAAAACAGCGGCAAAAAAATTCGGAAAACAACACCCCTCCGATAAAAAATATTGCCGGAGATGAAAATCCCAAAATCAGAATATAAAGAGAGGTCAATATCGGTAATTTTATTTTATTTTGTCTTGTGTATAATAAAAATACAGGGAACCTCTAAAAACCCTAGCTAAAAAATAAATAATGTGATAAAATGTAATCTATGAAACAGAAAGGTTTTTTTGACGAAAATGATCGTTTGGAAGAATTAAGCAGGTTGGGCG
>JAISSG010000075.1 GCA_031273185.1 Treponema sp.
CTTGCCGAGTTTATATAGTGCGCTGGCCCTAGGGAAGGGGCAACGGGCGCCCGACAGGGGCGCGGCGACAGGCCGTTCCCTCTTTTTCTGACCCGGAGGCCTTTAATCCAATTCATCCAGATCGGACGAGGCTTCTGCCAATAGTTTTTGCCCGGCTGCGTCATCAGGCAAAGTCTCGACCCGCTTGAGCGCCCTGTTTATTGCCTTCGTTCGCTTGCCGACAGTTTCATCCAGGGTCGTGCTTGCTTTATCAATCTGCTCTTTTACCTTGGCCAGTATCGTCTCAAAATTGCCAAATTCCTTTTTTATGGCGCTTAGCGTATTCAGGATAACGCTTGTCCCTTTTTCTACGGCAAGGCTCTTGAAACCAACCTGGAGCGCGTTTAAAAAAGCCGCTATGGTAGACGGGCCGGTAACAATAATCTTATGTTCCCTTTGGATGCTTTCAAAAAGCGCGGGATCGCGCACCACTTCCGCATACGCGCCCTCAAAGGGCAGAAACATTATTGCAAAATCGGTGGTATTTGGCGAATCGACGTATTTCTCGTAAATTTCTTTAGCGAAATTCTTGACGGTTCTTGAAAACGCCTTTCGCGCATCGTCAACGGCTTTCTTGTCTCCCGTATCATAGGCATCGACAAGGGCCTCGTAGTCGCTGGCAGGCAGTTTCGCGTCAATGGGCAGCCAGACGGTTTTGCCGGAATCTTCTTTGCTCGGAATTTTGATGGCGAATTCCACGTATTTATCGCTGCCCGTTTTTGTTTTTACGTTTTTCTCATACTGGCCCGGGTTAAGCATCTGTTCAAGGATTGCCTCAAGCTGGTATTCGCCCAAAACCCCCTTTGTCTTGACATTGGACATTACCTTTTTTAAATCGCCGACATCGGAAGCGAGATTTTGCATTTCCCCAAGCCCCTTCTGGACAAGCTCAAGCCGCTCGCTTACCAGCTTGAATGACTCGCCAAGCCGCGCCTCAAGGGTCTTCTGCAATTTTTCGTCCACTGTTTCCCGCATTTTTTCCAGCTTTTTCTCGTTTCCCTCCTGGATCTCCGCCAGTTTCTTCTCGACAGTATCACGATTCTTTTCAAGGCCCTCTTTTGTATCTTTTGTCAGGGCCTCAATCTTTGCCGATGATTTTTCTTCAAATAATTTCAAGGAAGCCGCCAGCTCTTCCCTGTTTGACCTTGACGATACGTCCAATGAGTCAGAAATGGATTTTATTTTATTATCAACCAGGCCGGTAAAATTGGTAATTGTGGTTGACAATTGGTCTGAAGCAGACTTGAGCGATGTCGTTAAATCTGCCCGGTTTTGGCCAAATTTTAATTCCAGATCATTGCGTATGTTGGTTTCGCTTTTATCCAGCCGGGTATCGTATTCAATTAGCTTTTGCAAAACACGTTCTTGCGATCCTTCCTTGTTTCTTGAAAGAAGAACAATTACCGCAATAAGTTGGGCAATAACAATAACCAGGATCGCCAATCCAGTAAAAAGATGGAAGTCCATGCTACCCTCCTGGAGCCAAAGATTCGCGCAGGCTGCGGCCCTTAACGGCGCATTGACAAAAGCCGGGAATTCTGCCATAGTCAAGCCTGCTTGCGGCCGTCGTATAACGGCATTACCCGAGCTTCCCAAGCTCGTGACGCGGGTTCGACTCCCGTCGGCCGCTTAAGTGCTACCCTGCGTGTTTTAGGAAATGCCGCCGATCAGGCCCGGCTCCCAGACGGTACTACAGTTTCTGCCCTTTGCCTTGGAAATATACAGCGCCTCGTCGGCGCGGCGGAGTATGTCGGTTGTCTCCAGGACGGTGCTTCGGTCGAAGGCGTACACGCCAAGGCTGATCGTCACCTGGGGCAGGGCAATATCCCAGGGCACAATCATTGAGGCCACGCTGGTTCTCAAGCGCTCGGCAACCATCCAGGCAGTGCCAATTTCCGTGTGGGGCAGCAAGACGGTAAATTCCTCGCCGCCAAAGCGGGAGGGGATGTCGTCGGTTCGGACGTTCTGCCTGATTACCTGGGCCAGCCTTTCCAGTACCTGATCCCCGGCAAGATGCCCGTAGGTGTCGTTGAAATTTTTGAATTTGTCCACGTCCATCACGATCACCGAGAACACCGAAGCGCTGCGCTTGGTGCGGTTAACCTCTTCCTTCATGCGGGTCATAAAGAAGCCGTGGTTGTACAGGCCGGTTTTTACGTCGCGCAGCGAATGCTCGTAGTGCAGGTGGTTTTTTATAGCCTGGGAAACAAAGGACATAAGCTGCTGGAGGAAAACAAGTTCCTCCTTGGCGTACTCGGTTTCCAGGGTTTTCCGCCCAACCAGGATTATCCCGTACAGGCCAAAAGGCCCAAGTATGGGAATGACGATTTCCGGCTCCTCCGGCCTTATGGCGTTTATCACCTGATTGTCTTTCAGCTCTTTCTCAAGGGCGTTAAAATTGATCGGCTTTGGAAACGAATAGAAAAACGATTCCAGCGGGGCGAGGGTGTCTATTTTCAGGCCCAGATCGACCGGCTTGTAGTTGCGGTACGCCCTGATGGTGATGTCGGGGCGGTTTTGAATCGGCTTCCAGAGAAAGGCAATAAACGAGGGGAAGAAATGATCGGATATCTGCCATACCATGGCCTGTATTATCTCGTCTATGTTGGTGCGGTTAAAAATGTCCAGCCCCCTGTTTAAGAGGGTTTTATAATTTCGTATTTCATTGTTCAGGGTGTTAATAAAATCGAATACCCCAATTTCTTTAAGGAGATCGTAATTTTCGACTATCCTGGGGCTTAAGAGAAACTGTTTTTGGGAATCCTCGAGGTCGAGGCCTTCTTCGTTGTCCATTCCGTCCTGCCTAGGTTACCGAGTAATAGTCGCTGATTGCCACGCGCCAATCGGATCGGTTCTCTTTCTGCTCCCATTCGAAAATTTTCTTTATCTTGAAGCCCCTGGTGTCGGAAGGGTTGTTGTAATGGACTACGCCGAAACGCCCTCCGCCAATGTAGCTTACCGTGTCGCCCGATTCAAGGTTTTCCCTTCCGGCAATACGGCTGAGCACGCACTCAAAATGCACCGGCTGCCCGCTGTCGGGATCGCGAATGGCCGAGGCCATGTCCTTGATGGGCTTTTCGCACCAGGCGCAGGAGGCCTGGGGCATGGTAAAGGCGGGGGGCTTTGGCGGAGTCCACTTGGGGCGCTCGACCAGCCCGCCCCTCGTTTTTTCGAATCTTCCTTCCTTGAGGGGGGAAAGGCCAGCCGCCTTTTTCCCCTCGTTTTTTGAGGCAGTGTTTTCCCGGTCCCGGCGCTTGCGATTCTTGCGCCGGTTTCCCTGGTTATCTCCGTATTTTCCGCTGCCGCTCATGGTAGCTTCCTCCGGCCTGCGACATATCCACCAACTCGTTGCTCAGCACCAGGGCGATTCGCTGAATTGCCGCATGCATATAGTCTTTATCGTTTATGCGCTTCCGCAACTGCTCGACTCTTGATGAACTTAGCGCCTGTTCCATTGTCATCATACACGCTCCATGAAGGCTGATGCAAGATGGGTGACCGTCTCTTTGCCCACAAAAACCACGTCGAAGCGAATGGCCCTCCCATAATATTGTCGATTGATGGAAAGGAAATACTTAGCTGTTTCTATGATTCGGCGCTGCTTTTTGGGGCTTACGCTGTACGCCAGGTTTTCGATGCCGTATGCGGACCAGGCTTTTACCTCGGCAAACACCAGGGTGTCCCCGTCAAGGGCGACGATGTCGATTTCCCCCGCCTGGCAGCGGAAATTCCGGGCGATTATGCCCATCCCAGCCTCGGCAATGGCCTGGGCGGCGCGATCTTCGCCTTTTTTTCCCCGGGCGGCGCTATGCATTCAGGCCGGAAAGCTCTTTCGCCGTCATCGCCCTGGTGATGTACAGGTTCTTTTCCAGGAGGAGGTCTATAGCCACGCCCCCTTTTTTGGGCGGGGCCTTGCCGCATTCGTCCAGCAAAACCTGGATCCTGGGGCGAAGGGGGGCGATTGTCCTTGCCTCCGTAATCCGCCCTATCGTGCCGTTGTTCAGGCGGATTATCGAGCCGATGGGGTAAATCCCCATGATCAGGGTAAAGGCCTTGAGAAGCTCGGGGTCAAAGCGGCGGGAATTGTCGGAGAGGAGGTTTTTCATCGCCTGGTAGCCCGTTATGGGGCTGCGGTAGGGTTTCTGGCTGGTCATTGCCTCAAACGCGTCGGCGATGGAGACGATCCGGGCGCCCAGCTCGATATTGTTTCCCGCGATTTGGCTGGGGTACCCCTCGCCGTCCCAGCGCTCATGGTGCTGCAGGACAATTTCCCCGAGATCGTCGCTGTAGTTCAGCTCCTTGGTGACAATCTTGTAGGTCAGCAGGGGATGGCTCCGCATGACCTGGCGCTCCGGCTGGGAAAGCTCCCCCCTCTTGTCGATGATCTCCCTGGGGAGCCTGAGCATCCCGGTGTCGTGCAGCAGCGCGCCGATGATGATGTTGAGGACTTTGTGGTTGGGCAGCTTGAGTTCATGGGCCATCAAGGCTGAAAGAATGGCGGTGTTTACCGAGCTTTTCGCCATTTCGTAGCCCTTGATTTCGCCGCCCAGAATGAAGCTGGCAAACCGTTTCCCATGGTCCCGCACCATTTGCAGCAAGTCCGAGGCTATTGCGGTTATCTGGCGGTTGTCATGGAGGTTTTCCCTGGTGTGAATCCGCAGGAGCGCCATGTTCACCCGCTCGACGAGCGACGTATAGCCCCGGTAGGCGCTTTTGTTTTCGCGGACTTCCGGCAGCGAAAAGGCGGGGACGGTTTTGTCCGTTGCCGCGGGTTCCGCAGGCCCGAACATGGAGAACTGCGCCGCGTCCAGGTCGCTTTCAGCATGATCCTTTTCGTCAGCGGTATTGTCAGCGTCGGGAAAGCTGGGGAGGCCGTCGGTCAGCACGAATTCGATGCCCCAGGTTAGAAGGTTGTCAAGGTCTTTTTGCTGGACGGGGACTCCGGCTGGAACAAGGACGCTGCTTGGGTCGATGTATACCGGCTCGGTAAAAACCATCCCAGGTTTCAGGAGGCTTGCCGCAATGTTTTTCATGTTACCGCTTGTGTCCTTCCTTTACCACAAAGGCCAGCATTTTCGCTGCCGCCTCCCAGCACCAGGGAGGGATGAAGTCCCCCGGCATTACGCGCCGCCCGTTGACACGGCTGCCGGCCCACGAGTCCAGCAGGGCCGCAAGCGCCGTGTCCTCCACCACCGCGACCCCTGCCTCTCTCGCCACGGCAATAATGCGCTCCGCCTCCCTGCCCTTGCCCGATGCCAGTAGCTGCGGCGCCGGGTCTCCCGGGTCATACCCAATGGCGGACGCGAGTTTTCTTTTCCCCATGTTACACCGCCTCATCTACGGAATGCAATAGTTCATCCGCGCGGGGCGATTCGCAGGGAAATGACCCCGAATAATCGCCGACGGAAACGCGCCCGGCGGGAATGTCCGCGAGGCGTGAAAGATCGAGGGTAAGCCGTTCCTGGGCCTTTGGGGATTGCGCGGGCTGAACAAAGACGGAAAGCCCTGCCAAAGCCCCGCCCTGCCATTCCGCGGAAAAAAGCCAGTGCCAAGGCGGGGCGCCGCTTTCGGGGCCGCCCTCGGCGATGTCAAGAACCATGCGGCTGGCGCGGCCTTCCCCCTCAACCAGCACCCGCATCGACACGCGGAACTCCCTGCCGTCTTTGCCAAAGGCAAAGGGAAGGACAATCCAGCGCCGTCCGTCTTTGCCGGGCAGCCTGTTCAGCGTGGCAAGCAGGGGGTCCCGCGACTCTGCTTCAAGGGCCGCTTCCCTGAGATCGGAGGCGGCTATCGAATCATCTGCGGGTTTCTGGCCCGCTTGGACCCCGGCGGGGGATGCCCGCGCATCGCGCGCCTGCTCGTCATGCCGCTTTTGGCGCCGCCCCTGCCCGCCGGAGCCATGCCTCCCAGGGAAGGCGAACCACTCGGGGTCGATCGCGGCGGCGTAGGCCTCAAGCCCCCTGGGGCTGAGTTCCATCCCTTTGCCCAGGGAGGCGGCTGCGGCGAGGCAAAGCGCCTCCCGGCGCTTTGCGGCGGCTTGAGGGGCTGCCTCCGTCGCGGCGGCTTTGGCATGATCCGGCTGCGGCTGCGCTGCCATCGAGGCAAAGGCCTGCCTGCGGATTGCCGCCGTCAGCTCCGGCTTGAGGGGCAGGGAAAAAAAGCGGGCAAACGAGGCAATCGCGGCGGAAAGCTTGTCCGTGGGCGCGAGCCACTGTGACCCGGCAACCGATGCGGCGCGGGACGATGCAGCCGGAAGCGGCCTTGCTGTGGCGGGCGAAGGCGGCGCTTTTGGGGACTGCGCCGTTTTCGCCGGCGAATTCTGCCTGGCCGATTCGGGAATTACGTCTGCGGAGGTTTTTCGCACGTTCACAGAGTTATTCGGCGAATACCTGTTCCAGCGTTATGTCCAGGCCGGGGAAAATCGCAGTTGGAACCGTGTCGTTTTTTTTATACGTGTTGACCACTATTGCCTCTTGCCGGAAGCGGTACGCCGCAAGCCCCTTGTTTTCCGGGTCAACGATCCAGTATTCCCTGACCCCCGCTTCATGGTACAGCTTGAGCTTCCGCTCCATTTCGATCGCGGTATTTGACGGGGAAAGGATTTCGACCACCAGATCGGGAGCGCCCCGGCAGCCCTCGTCCCCTCGCTTCTTTTCATCACAGACGACCGAAATGTCCGGCTGGACCACCGTGTCGTCGCTTTCGTCTTCCTCGTAAAAAAGCCGGACATCGTAGGGCGCCAGATACACCTTGCAGGGCTTCCCGCGCAAATAGGCATGGAATTGGCTAAACAGCTCGCCGAGAATTTCCTGATGCTTTGCGTTCGGCGCGGACATGGCATAGGCCTCGCCATAGATAAGCTCGTAGCGTTCTCCCTCGGCAAGCTCCCATTCCTTGTAATCGGCATAGGTAAACCAGCGCTCTTCTTTTTCCTTCGGCAATGCTCCCACGGTTCCTCCGATTTATCTTTACTTAATAGCATAGCATATTACGGCTGGTTTTACTATAATACCGTTATGAACATTGTGCGGGCGGCGATGATAGGTGACGTGGTCGGCGAGCCGGGCTTGCAGGCGCTGGAGAGCAAGCTGCCCATGATAATCAAAGACAACGAGGTTGATTTTACCGTGGTGAACGGCGAGAACTCGGCGGACGGCTTTGGCATGACAAAAGCCACCCTGGAGAGGATACTGGCCAGCGGCGCCGACGCGGTGACGTCGGGGAACCATGTATGGGAAAAGCGGGAGTTTTGGGAGACCCTTGCTGCCAGCGACAGAATGCTGCGCCCGGCGAATTATCCTGCGGGCTTGCCGGGCAGCGGCTGGCTTCGCGCGGAAAAAGCCGGGGCAAGCTGGATCGTTATTAACCTGCAGGGCCGGGAATTGATGGCGCCCATTGACTGCCCCTTCCGCTGCTTTGACGGAATCGCCGGAGGCATTGCCGACGGCAATGCCGCTGTCCCCATTGTCATTGTGGATTTCCATGCCGAGTCGAGCCGCGAGAAAGAGGCCCTGGGCCACTACCTTGACGGCCGCTGTACCCTGGTCGCCGGCACGCACACCCATGTCACGACTGCCGACGAGCGTATCCTGCCCAAGGGGACGGCGTACATCACCGACCTGGGGATGACCGGGATCACCGACAGCATAATCGGCATGGATGTAAAAATCTGCCTGGAAAGGACGCGCAAGCAGGTGCTGTACCGCATGGAGCCAGCCGCCAGCGGCACCACGAGCGCCGAGGTGCAGGGGATCATCGCGGAAATTGACCGGGAAAGCGGGAAAGCCCTGTCCGTTAGGCGAATTTAGCTGCCTTGGATTTACGGGAAAAAGCGGCTTATAGATATTTTTTCCAAAGCGTGTTCCGAAACTGACCCGAACCGAAGGTTAGCAGTTTTCGGAATACGTCCCTTAGACCCTAGCCTCCAGTCCGCCCAGTTCCTCGATTTTTTCAAGCCCCTTTCCCGCAGCAGGTACTTTTGGATTTTCCCGACTTGGTATACGAATGAAACTTAAATAGCTTTATTCGAAACTTTTGGCACACGGAATAACTGGGGTGAGGGTTTGTAAAAAAAATTATTTTTTTTCTTTGGAAATTTGGTTTTATTTTATTATATTTTAGGCGTAAGGAAAAACCTGATGCCGGTTTTTCCAAAAAAACACCTTTTGGAGAGGCTTGATATGAAGAAATTCGCTGCCGCCCTCGATAATCCCGCAAAACGGCGCGGCTATGGGACGAAACGTTCTGTACAAGGACTACATGATATGTGTGCAGAAGGATCGAAATACCGGGGACGGCAGAATGGTGGCGGTGTATGTGGGGGAGTAAAATGAGAACATTACTATGCGCAGGTCTTT
>JAISSG010000079.1 GCA_031273185.1 Treponema sp.
GTATACGGGTGCGAAAGGTATAGAATAATGTTTGAATATTAACAGTACAACGCAATTTAACAAAAATAATAAAGATACAAGATAAATTTGTTTTTTTTGGTAATTTTTAGAGGTTCCCACCATATAATAAATATGTCAAGTGTTTTATTCCAAAATGTTTGGGCAAATTTGGAACTGGGCATAACAACGGCGACGGAACTACCCGTAGATATGCTCCAGCCCGTGCAGGAATTCCTCTGCCTTGATCTTGCAGCTACCGCAGACCGTGCCGATCTTGGTTGCCTGCTGGAGTTGCTCCCAGGTACGGGAACCAGCCTTGAAGGCGTCTTCTATGTCCTTGTCGGTGATGCCCACGCAGTTGCAGATAACGGTTCCCTCTTCCTTGAGCGTCCCCGCCCTGCCGGTCTTGGCAAGGTGGTCGTCAATGGCGGCACGCAGGGCCTTGTCGCCCAGCACCGAGCAGTGGATTTTGAATTCCGGCAGGCCGCCAAGTTTTTTTACGAGGTCTTCCGGCTTTACCTGATAGGCCTCCTCTATTTTCATGCCTTTGATCATCTCGGAGAGCATACTGGTGGAGGCAATCGCGCTGGCGCAGCCGTAGGTTTTCCAGCGCACGTCGGTGATAACATCGTTGTCAATTTTCAGGAGCATCAGCATCTGATCGCCGCACTTGATGTTCCCCGTCTGCCCCCGGGCGTTGGAGGCAAAAGACGATTCGTCCTCCAAAAGGACGTTCCGTGGATTGGTAAAATGATCTTTTACGGTATCCGAATATAACCAGTCAGACATAATTACTCCTATTTTATATCGAAGACATCGCCCTCAGCCGCGCAATTATCGGCGGCACGGTTTCGACAATGTAGTCAACGTCGGCGGTGGTGATGCCCCAGCCCAGCGAAAAGCGAATCGAGCCGTGGGCAAGCTCCGGCCCCACGCCGATTGCCATAAGGACGTGGGACGGCTCCAGACTGCCCGACGCGCAGGCAGAACCGGTGGAGGCCTCTATCCCCGCTATGTCCATGGAGAGGAGCATCGCCTCGCCTTCCGCGCCGGGGAACGAAATGTTTAAGGTGTTGGGAAGGGTATCGGTAAGGTGGCCGTTTATTTTCACGTTGGGGATCGAGGCGACAAGGCCGTCGCGCAGGCGGTTGCGCAGGACACCGATTTCCCTGCCGTAACGTTCGATTTCCTCCCCGGCGATCTGGGCCGCCTTGCCGAAGCCAAAAATGCCGGTGTTGTTGTAAGTACCGGCCCGCAAGCCGTCTTCCTGATGGCCGCCGTTTATCAGCGGGAGCATCGGCGCGCCCTTGCGCACATACAACGCCCCCACCCCTTTGGGACCGTAGATTTTGTGCGCCGACACGGTAAGGTAATCCACCCCCAGTTCGTCAACGCTGACGGGTATCTTGCCAACAGCCTGCACTGCGTCGGTGTGCATCCATGTCCCCGCAGCCTTTGCCAGCGCTGCAATTTCCCTGATGTCCTGCACAGTGCCGATTTCGTTGTTTGCCATCATCACCGACACAAGAAGGGTCTTTTCGCTTAACGCATTGTTCAGCGCATCGATTTTTATTTTTCCATGCTCGTCAACCGGCAGGAACGTCACCTTGAAGCCGAGGCTTTCCAAGAGCTTTGCCGAGTTAAACACGCAGGGATGCTCGATGGCGCTGGTGATAAACTCACAGCGGCCTTCGCCCAGCGCCCTGCCGTCCGGGGCACTGGCAAGCCGCCGCATGGTCTGGAACACCGTGTTGTTTGACTCCGAGCCGCCCGACGTGAAAAACACCGTATGCTTTTGCGCCCCCAGCAGTTTTTCGACCATGCCCCTCGCCTCTTCCACCCGGGCGCGGGCAAGCCGCCCCGACCCGTGCATACTGGAAGCGTTCCCGAAAACCTCCAAATCCTCTATCATCGCGGCCTTCACTTCCGGCTTGAGGGGCGTTGTGGCGTTATAATCAGCATAGACCCGCCGCTGGGCGGCAGCTTGTGGCGTATTGGTAGGCATCGTTGCCACAATTATAACAGAAAAGGTTAAGAAAAGGGAATGGGGAGCGGGGAATAGGGAGTGGGTGTCTAATCCCCGATTTCATTTTTTCCTCAAGTTTGGGCCGGTTCCTGCCGATAAATAACTGGGAGGTTATTATCAAAAAGCTACTTTTGGCATTATTGTTGCCGTTATTTGCTTTGTACCCGCAAAACAGGGATCGAAGGACCACAGGGCCTGATCAAAGGACTGCGGAGTCTGTCGTCTATGATACCCAGGTCACCTTCCGGGGCTTTTCCTGGGGAACCAGCATGCAGGATGTCATCAAACAGATGGGAAACCCCGTGTCGAGGGAGGAGGTCAACGGCCTTGTCTCCCTTGTCTGGGAAAATGTCGAGGTGAGCGGGTACATGACCTACATGCTTGCCTATTTTTCAAGAACGGGGCTGGAAGGCGGCACCTATTATTTCATCAACCGCGATCTGGACGAGATTATGCGCTGCTACAGCGAGATGCGCCAGCAACTGAGGGAACGCCACGGCCCCACCGTGCTCTTTAACGGGATTCTCAGGGAGCCCCGCCCCTACGAATGCTCGTGGAATCTTTCCGGCGGTTTTGTCTACCTCAAGGTAAATACCCGCACGGGGGAACCGGTCACCCTGTGGTTTTCGTCCCCCACGCTGACACGGCAGATCATGGGCGACACAAAACCGACAACCGCACGAAGATAGTTTTGGCTTATATACCCTCGTCGTGCTTGTAGCTGACGGGTATGGGATACTCGCCGGTGAAGCAGCCGAGGCAGAAGCCGCAGTCGCCGGGCGTTTTTGCGGCGGCGGTCAAATCCAGCGATTCCAATAAACCCTTCACCGAAATAAAGTACAGGCTATCCGCCCCCAGTGTCTTGCACAGCTCGTCGGCGCTGCTGGCGTTGCTGATCAAATCTTTGCGGTGCGGCGTGTCAATGCCGAAGTAGCAGGGGTAGCGTACCGGCGGCGAACATATCCGTATGTGCACCTCCCTTGCGCCCGCGCCCCGCAGCAGCGAAACCAGACGGCGGCTGGTGGTGCCGCGGACAATCGAGTCGTCGATAAGCACCACCCGCTTGCCGCTGACCTCGCTGCGGATGATGAAGTGCTTGAGCAGGACGGCGCGTTCCCGCTCCGTCTGCTCCGGCGCGATAAAAGTCCTGCCGATGTATTTGTTCTTTACAATGCCCATGCCGAAGGGAGTGCCCGTCTCCCTGCCGTAGCCGATTGCCGCCGGTATGCCCGAATCGGGAACCCCGATAACCAGATCGGCATCCACGGACGATTCCTTGCCGAGTATCTCGCCCACGCGGATTCGGGAGTGGTACACGTCGATGCCGTCGATGATGCTGTCCGGGCGGGCAAAGTAAACGTACTCAAAGGAGCAGATCGCCCGCCGGGTTTTTTCGCTGAAACTAAACGAAAGCACCTGATCCCGGTTGATGATAACCACCTCGCCGGGATCAATGTCCCGGACGAATTTGCCGCCCGCCGCCTCTATCGCACAGGACTCGCTGGAAAGTACCCAGCCGTCGTGCTTTGAGTTTTTCCCGCTGTCCAACTGCCCCAGACACAGCGGGCGTATGCCGTTCGGGTCACGCGCCCCCACCAGAGCATCGTCGGTAAGCACCACCAGCGCATACGAGCCTTTGATAAATTTGATGGTGTCGGTAAGGGCCTTTTCCAGCCCCTTCTTGTAATTTTTTGCAATTAAATTAACAATAACTTCGCTGTCGCTGGAAGACGTAAACCCGATACCCGCATCCTCAAGCAGCTCCCGCACCACATCGGCATTGGTAAGCGTCCCGTTATGTGCAATGGCAATCGACCCCAGCTTGAAGCGGCTTACAAAGGGCTGGGCGTTTTCTATGCCACCACAGCCAAATGTCGAATAACGGACATGACCCACCGCCACAGAACCCTTAACACGGGACAGGGTTTCCGCCGTGAAAATGTCACCCGTAAGCCCCGTGCCTTTCTGGACTTCGATAACCTTGTCCCGGACGGCGGCTATGCCGGCGCTTTCCTGCCCCCGATGCTGCAACGAAAACAGCCCGTAGTACACCAGAGGCGCGGCTTCCTGCTGGGGATCGTTGAGGAACACCCCAAAAACACCGCATTCCTCGTGCAGCTTGTCGTCGTCGTCGGAACTCATGCTTGAGCCTTATCCTATTCCTTGCTGCTCATTCTTTCCAGAATCTCGACATACGCCTCTTTTACGTTGCCCATATCCCGGCGGAAGCGGTCCTTGTCAAGCTTTTCGTTGGTCTTCGCGTCCCAAAAGCGGCAGGTGTCGGGGGAGATTTCGTCGGCCAAAACAAGTTCGCCCGTCCCATCGCCCGTCCTGCCGAATTCCAGCTTGAAGTCGATCAGCTTTATCCCCCGCTTCAGGAAAAAGGTACTCAGCACCTCGTTGACCCTGAAGGTGATATTCTTGATCGCCTCGATTTCGTCGAAGGTGGACGCGCCGATGGCAACAGCGTGGTAGTCGTTGATCAGCGGGTCTCCCAGACTGTCGTCCTTGTACGAAAGCTCAAAGACCGTGGTCTGTAGTTCCGTGCCCTCGGCAAGGCCCAACCGTTTCGCCATCGATCCGGCGGCCGTGTTGCGGACGATCACCTCAAGCGGGATGATCTTTACCTTTTTGCACAGCATGTCGCGGTCGTTCAGTTGTTTGACAAAGTGGGTGGGAATGCCCGACTGCTCCAAAAGCTCGAAGAGGCCGGTGGCGATACGGTTGTTCAGTATGCCCTTGTCCTCTATCTGGCCTTTTTTCTCCCCATTAAACGCCGTGGCATCGTCCTTGTAGCGGATGACCACCAGATAGTCCCGGTCGGTGGCGAATATTTTTTTCGCCTTTCCCTCGTACAGCTCTTTTCCGATTACAACTTCGCTCATAATTTCACTTCCTTGTTTTCCTTGGCTAGTTTTTCCTTGGTCTGTTTTCTAAAATCGGCAAGCGATTTTTTCAGTTCAGGGTATTTCAGCGCAAGCACCTGGCAGGCAAAATAGGCGGCGTTTGCCGCATTGTCTATGCCCACCGCCGCGACGGGGACGGGCTTGGGCATCTGCACGATGGATAACAGCGCGTCCAGCCCGCCCAGACCCCCGGCATTGACTGGCACGCCGACGACGGGGATAAGCGTCTGGCTGGCGATAACGCCGGGAAGGTGGGCGGCAAGCCCCGCCCCGGCGATAATCACCTCCGTGCCGTCGGCTTCAAGGGCGCTGATGGTCTCGGCAAGCAGTTCCGGGGCGCGATGCGCCGAAATCGTGTACGATTCGTACGCCACGCCGAATTCCTTGAGGACATCGGCAGCCTTTTTCATTATCTGGGCATCGGTCGCGGAACCGAACAGTATCGCCACTTTCATGGATCAAGGCTACCACGCAAGGGGGCTGGAGGGCAAGGGGACGGGAATGGGGATCGGGGGCTACTTACTTGATGATATTTACCAGATGGGGTATACAAGAAAATAGGTAAAGGTAGGCAGTATGCGTAGACCGGGATTGATTTTTGGGAGGCACTTAACTGTTTTTTGTTATTGTATTTTTGTTCTAACGGCTATGGATCATAATTGTTATGCCGAAGAACAAAAAGACAGTGTGATAATTTATAAAGAATCGTTTCGCCTTTTGTGCGATGCGAATACATTTTATTTGAACGATGACAGCCAGACGATGGCATTTTTTGTTCTGTTTGAAAACAAAGATGCAATTAACATATTTACTGAATTATTACGGGAATCAAAAACAGGAGTTGGTATGGTTTATGCATTATTGGGATTGTTTGAACATGATGAAAATCGCTATAACGAAATACTGAAATCTGTTGACTTGTCCAAAGGTGTTTATGTAAAAACTATCCCTTCTGCTGATTATTCCATGAGGTCCAGTTTAGGTGAAATGAAAATAGCTATAGAAAACGGCGTATGGATGAGAAATTTGAGAACAAACGCCAGCAAAATTGAAGGTGATGGGTAATGGCTACGCACTGCGCCTGTTACACAAAATAAAGGATGTAATATGTGGTATGCTGTAAGTATACTTTTTAAATGTATTTTAAAAAGCGGAAAAGTCCCGGAAGCAGCATGGGAAGAAAATATTATTTTATGCGATGCAACAAGTGATATATTGGCAAAGCAAAAGGCAGAGGCTGTTGGTCGAGATTTAGAATGTGAATACGAAACAGTCGATGGCGATTTCCTTAAGTGGAAATATGATAGTATACTGGCGGTAAATCAACATACCCCGCCGCAGAGCAGCGGGGTATGTTGTTCTTAAAAGGTATTGGTCTCGGGTTTAATACCTTTATGACCGCCCCAGAGGGGCGGGGTATTAAACCCTCGCCACGAAT
>JAISSG010000154.1 GCA_031273185.1 Treponema sp.
TGCCGCATCACCGGCGAAGTGCTGCTTGACGGCGAGGACATTTACGGCAACATTGACGTAAGCGAGTTGCGGACGCGGGTGGGGATGGTGTTCCAAAAGCCGAATCCGTTTAACATGAGCATCTTTGACAATGTTGCCTACGGCAGGCGAATGCAGGGGATGAAGGACCGAAAAAAACTCGCCGAGTTGGTGGAACACTCGTTGATCAAAGCGGCGCTCTGGGACGAGGTAAAGGACCGGCTGAAAAAATCCGCGCAGAGCCTTTCCGGTGGGCAGCAGCAACGGCTGTGCATAGCCCGCAGTATTGCGATGGAGCCGGAGATCATCCTTATGGACGAGCCGACCAGCGCCCTTGACCCCATTGCCACGGGGAGGATCGAGGAGCTTATCGGCGAACTGAAGCGTGATTTCAGCATCATCATCGTGACCCATTCCATGAATCAGGCTGCCCGCATCAGCGACCGAACGGCCTTTTTTCTGTTGGGGGATTTAATCGAGTGCGGCGAAACCAAGTCGGTTTTTACAAACCCAAAGGACAAACGTACCGAAGATTATATATCAGGCCGGTTTGGTTAGGGAGGGGATGGCGATAATGCAGATACGGACACAGTTTCAGGAGGAAATGGATAAACTCAGGCGGGAGCTGACGCTGATGGCGGCGAGGGTGGAGGAAAACCTCGGCAAGTCGATTACGATTCTTAAAACCGGCAACGACGAACTGGCGGGCGAGGTGAAGGAATGCGGCAGGATCATCGACGAACTGCAACTGAAGATCGAGGACATGGCGCTTGTTATCATTGCCACCCAGCAGCCGGTCGCCAGCGATCTGCGGGAACTGATAACGGTTTTTAAGCTTACGTCAAACCTTGAGCGCATAGACGATTACGGGATTCACCTGACCAAGGCCGCGGTGAAACTTTCTTCCCGTCCGCCGTTCCGGGTAATCGAACGGATTGAGCGCATGGCGGAAACCGGGCAGGAGATGCTAAGGGCGGCGTTTTCCGCCTACCTTGCATGGGACAACGACGCGGCGAGAAAAACGGCGGCGCTGGATGAAAAGATAGATGCCGAGCACAAGGCGCTTACCGAAGAGGTGCTTTCGTTAATCAAGGAAAAGCCGGAACTGGTGAAAGCCGCCGCCCGGCTGTTGCGGGTTTCCGGCTACATGGAGCGGCTGGGGGATCACATCACCAACATCTGCGAGGGGATCGTCTACATGACCGAGGGCAGCCGCGAAGAACTTAATCCGATGAGGGGCAACGGGCAAAAGAATGGGAGCTGAACGGATACTGATCATCGAGGATGATCCTGAGATTCAGGAGATGCTCAAATACGCATTTGCCCGCGAAGGCTGGAAACTGATCCAGGCAAAGACGGGCGAGGAGGGGATTGATGCACTGCGTAAAGAAGGGGCGGATTGCATCATCCTCGACATCATGCTCCCCGGCATGGACGGCTTCAAGACGCTGAAAAAAATTCGTGAAAATAAAAATCACAAAAATTTGCCCATTATAATGTGCACCGCGAGGGGAGAGGAGGCCGATGTGGTTGCCGGACTGGAACTGGGCGCCGACGACTACGTGGTCAAGCCCTACAGCCCCCGCGTGCTTGCCGCCCGCATCCGCGCAGGGCTGAGGCGGAAGGAAGCCCAGGGTAGCCCGGACAAAACGTTTTGGCAACACGGCAAGCTGAGCCTTGATGTTGAGCGGCATTCGGCGTTTCTGGGGGACACGCCCCTTGACCTGTTCGCCACGGAATTTGCCCTGCTTGCCCAGTTTATGAGCCACCCCGACATCGTCTTTTCCCGCCAGAAACTGATCACGGCGATACGCGGATCGGACTACCCCGTTACCGACCGTTCGGTGGACGTGCAGATCATGGGCTTGAGAAAAAAGCTGAAAGAAGCGGGAAGCATGATCGAGACGATCCGGGGCGTGGGGTATCGATTCAAAACGCAATAGTGGAGTAACAATGACAGTAAATATTTGGAATAAGAGTTTTGGGATCATCGCCGCTGTTGTGCTGGTCGTGTCCGGCTATTTTGTCGCCGGCGTGCTGTTCATCGCCGGCGCTCAGTACAACGAAATCACCGTCAGGAATTTGGAGGAAACGGCCAATACCCTTGGGAGCCTCGTGCCGGCCTCGGTTTTCTCGGACAGCGACGAGGCGGCGGCACTGGCTTCCCGCCTCAGCGATTCCGATTTGTACCGCCTTACCCTTATCCGCCGGAACGGGCAGGTTGTTTTTGACACCAGCGCCGACAGCGGCGAAATGGAAAACCACCTCGACCGCCCGGAATTCCAGGCTGCCATACAGGGAAGGACAGGCAGTTCCCACCGGCAGTCGGCAACCTTGGGGCATCGGTACATCTACGCCGCCGTGGGTATCAGGGATGAAGGCGGCGGGATTGCCGGGGTTCTCCGTGTTTCGCTGTCCGTGCCGCAATTTTCCTCCCGCTTTTTTGGTTCCGCTTTTCTGCTGGGCGGCTTTTTATTGATCCTTTTGGGGGCTATCGGGCTGTACCGTTTTTCCCGCCACCTTTCGTTCTCGATAGAGGCGCGGCAACAGGACGAGTTGGGGGCAAAGACCCGCGAACTTCAGGCGAGGACCGAGGGGGCCGCAGCCGAGGGCCGCCTCCGCGACGCGATTCTCAACAGCATGTTCGAAGGCCTTGTCGCGGTGGACTCGAACCTGTTCATTACGCTGGTAAATCCCCGGCTGTGCCACCTGTTCGGCATTGCCAACAAGAACGACGCCCGCGGCGTGTCCCTCCTTGAGTTCAGCCGCTCGGCGGAACTGGACGAGGCGGCGCGGCAGGTGCTCAGCCTGGGACAGCCGCTTGAAACGGGCCTGAAGTGTTACGTCTCCGGCGTGGAGCGGCATTTCCGGGTTTTTATCGCCCCGCTGGAAGAAAAGCGGGGCCTGGTTATCGTGCTTGGCGACATCAGCCGCATGGTCAAACTTGAGCAGGTACGCAAGGATTTTGCCGCCAACGTTTCCCACGAACTGCGCACGCCCATCCAGGTGGTCAAGGGCTTTGCCGAAACGATCCTCGATTCGCCGATGAAAGACAAAAAGGAAATTCGCCGCTTTGTGGGGATCATCAACAAGAACGCCCAGACCATGGAAAACATCACCAACGACCTGTTAACCCTGGTCAGCCTGGAAGACGAGAACTCGGCGCGCCCCCCGATGGAGGAAACGGAGTTGGCACCGCTGGTTGCCGAGGCGGTCGGCATGGTGGAAGTCGCCGCCGGAAAAAAGGACATCGCCATCGAAACTTCCTGCACGCCGGGCTTGTCCGCAAAGCTCTACAATTCCCTGATCGTTCAGGCCCTGGTCAACCTGCTTGACAACGGCATCAAGTATTCCGACTCAGGCTCGCGGATAACGGCCAAGGCTTGTGCGGACGGGGGGCAGTTGGTGATTGAGGTAAAAGACGCGGGCATAGGCATTCCCGCCGAGCACCTTGGCCGCCTGTTTGAGCGCTTCTATCGTGTAGACCGCGCCCGCAGCCGCGAGGCGGGCGGCACCGGCCTTGGGCTTGCCATCGTCCGCCACGTTGCCCTCCTGCACCACGGAACCGCCGAGGTGGAAAGCCACGCCGGAGAAGGATCGGTTTTCCGGCTTAGGTTGCCAATGTAGGGGTAGGGGACTTTAAAAAAAGATACCGATCACGCTTGACTATTTCCCTGCACCGGTCATTTACCGGCAGAGAGTCCCGTATTCCCCACTGCTCTTTGCTCTTTGCTCTTTGCTCTTTGCTCTTTGCTCTTTGCTCTTTGCTCTCTGCTCTTTGTTCTCTGCTCTTTGCCCTAGTTGACAAGTCAGCCTGGGGTGTGGTAACATCCAGCTAAAGAGATGGCGGCGCGGGCACAATGTCAACACAGCAACGGTTCTCCGGCCCCGCAAAGCGCTATGCGCCTGGCTGCCTCCTTCTGGCGAGCGTGCAAACCACCTGTAGCGTCTGTAGCCA
>JAISSG010000159.1 GCA_031273185.1 Treponema sp.
ATTTGACCACTCTGGAAACTCCCCAAAATTAAGAAAACCATATCGCCTAACAGCCGCCCCAGAGCCGTCTTCCGGAATCGAACCGGAGACCGCATGATTACAAGTCAAGTGCTCTGCCAGCTGAGCTAAGACGGCCAACAAATCGCGCCGCATTAAGCGGCGTTAATTCACAAAAATCGAAAGGCCCAGGCGCAACTAAATGCTCCTGTCCCCAGCATAGACCATAGCAAATTCCCCAATAACTGTCAATAGCCGCCCTCAGCGAACGGCAATTTATAGTTTAACCACAAACCTCATAAACAGCACGAACAAGCCGATAATGATGCTTTCGTAAATCTCGATAATTATAGTAATAAGCTGTCTTTCTCTTGCGGTATGAAACGAAGGGCACGACAAGCTTTGCTTTTGGATACAAGCGACGAAGATTACCAGAAGGCTCGTGCGTATGCGGAAGCAGGGACGAGTTCCTTAACGATCTGCGTTTTGTCATGCGGCATAAATTCTTTGGATACCTGGCAGCAACTCATGGGTTTCGTTCATCCAGCCCCAGATACCGGGTAAACCTAAAATTGCTGCCCAGCGAGAATCAGAACCGTGTTTTGCACCGTTCGGCAAAACCGGTGATGCTGTGGAAATCTATTTCGCTGCCGTCATCAAGGATGGCTTTGCCTGAAAAAAGCCCGAAAACCTGGCGGCGTTTAACGGAATAAAACAATGCGCTGCTGCGGTCACGCCGCTCCTGCTGAGGAGTAAACACCATTTCAAGGCGGTTGTCGTTGCTGGTAAAGCGCCAGGGGGAAAGCCAGTTCGCCGGGGGGATGTGAAACGTCACCTGGTCGAGCTTGTGCAGCCGCCCGTCCACAAAAAAGGCGTTCTCCGTGCCTGCAGAGGAATCCGCAGAACTGTGGCCAACGCTGAAACCGACCAGCCGGTCACCGCTTGTGCCGCATGAGGCAGCCCAGTACCGAACGTCGGCGTTGGGGCGGACGCCCCGGTTCCAGTCAAAAATCCCCCAGGCGTTCCCTTTGGTAAAAACGATATCCGTAGTGCCAAACTGGATCACCCCCTCCGCCGTAAACCACGGGGAGCAGCGGGAATACCGAAAGACGTTTTTCTCATTTCGCCAGGGCAGGTTGCATACCAGGGATTCCGCCGCTGGCGGCTCGGTCAGCACCAGTTCTCCCCTCATGCTCCGGCTGTGCCCGAATCTGGGGATGTCAACTTTTATTATCCTGGCGCCGCCCTCCATCGGGGCAAAGTCCAGCGCCATTTTTTTCCGGCGGTAGCGGATGGCGCCGCTCTGGCTTCCCGGCGGCATTTCATAGGAGCCAAGGGGCATGAGCGTCTGGAAAACCTGGGCTGAGCACTTTTTTTCCTTGGCAGACACGACGGTTATGCCCATTTGACCAAGATAACCGTCGTCCCGTACCTCGAATATGACGATGTGCGTGGAGTTGAAAATGATGTAACGGTCCGATTCGGAGAATTTCCGCCTTGGCGCCCAGACAAGCGCCGGGTCGTAAAAGAAACCGGGCTGGCGGGACCAGCCGAAATTCTGAGGCCCTCCAGTGTCGTCCAGTGCCGATACCGCCGAGCTTATCTCATTCTGAGGCACGTCTACCCCGTTTACAGCGCTTCCTTGGCATGTTATACCTTATCATGGATTATTCGGGAATGAAAGTCCTCATCATGGGGCTTGGCCTGCACGGCGGCGGCCTGGAATCCGGGCGATACCTCCTCCGCCACGAGGCCGAGCTAACCGTGACCGATCTCCGGGACGAACAGACCCTTGCCCCGTCCATCGCCCAGCTTGAGGCCGCCTGGAAAGACGGCTCGCGGGGGACGGCGATCCGCTATGTCCTGGGAAGGCACGAGATCGACGACTTCAGGGCTGCGGACATGGTGATCAAAAACCCCGGCGTGCCGCCCAATTCCCCCTTCCTCCAGGCTGCCCGGCGCATAGAGACCGACATTTCCCTGTTCCTTGCCGCGATTCATGGCAATCTTAGCCACGGCCCCCGACTGGTTGCGGTAACCGGCTCAAAGGGCAAGTCCAGCACCGCCTCCGCATTGCATTGGGTGCTGGCATGCCGGGGCGGAAGCGGCAAGGCATGGCTGGGCGGCAACATCACCGTGTCGCCGCTTGCTTTTGTTGACGAACTGGCTACGGGCGACGACGTGGTGCTGGAACTGTCAAGCTGGCAGTTAGGCGACATCAAGGGCAGGCGCAACGCCGACGGCAGCCCACTGCTCAAGCCAAAAGCCGCCGTGCTGACCCCCATCATGCCGGATCACCTTGACCGCTACGGCTCGATGGAGGCGTACGTCAACGACAAGCGGGTGATCTACCAAGGGCAGGATTCGGGCGATATTACCGTTGCCCAGGACGACAGTTGGGGCAGGAGTTTCCTTGCCGAGAGCAAGGCCCGGCCTCTGGTGTACGCAAGCGTCCCTCTGCCGGAAAAGGTCTCCGGCGGCTGGCTTGATGATCCCGCCGGCCCCGGCCTTGCGCGGCTGTGCGGGTGGCAGGGCGTTGCACCGGGTATCGCCGACGATAAGGCGGTTGAAATAGTCCCCGCTCAGACACTTGTTCCTGGCCGCCATCAAAAGCAAAACCTTCTGGCAGCCGGCCTCGCCCTGCTTGGCCTGGGCCTGCCGCACGGGGCAATCAGGGAGGGCCTGGGATCGTTTCCCGGCGTGGAGCACCGGCTGGAACTGTTCCACCAGGCAAGGGGCGTTGACTTCTACAACGACAGCGCGGCGACCATTCCCGAAGCGGCGGCGGCGGCGGTTGATGCCCTTGGCGGCGATGGGCGGCTGGTACTGGTCGCCGGTGGCACCGACAAAAACCTCGATTTTTCGCCACTGGTGCAGGCGGCAGGGCGGACAAAAGCCATCATCCTCCTTGCCGGTTCGGGCAGCGACAAACTCCGCGCCCTGCTTGCCAACACGAATGTCGCCTGCCTTGGCCCCTTCGATTCAGTGGAGAAGGCCGCCGTCGCCGCTCTCGAAACGGCGAAGCCGGGCGACCGCATTGCCCTCTCGCCGGGCTGTGCCTCCTTCGGGATGTTCCTCAACGAGTTTGACCGGGGACGCAAGTGGAAGGAAGCGGTCAGGCGGCTGGCTTAGGGGCGCATCTGTGGACTTGGAAATGCTGCAAGAACGGGCGCGGATCATCCGGCAGGTACGCTCTTTCTTTGATGCCAACGGTTACCTTGAACTTGACACTCCCCTTCTCTCGCCCGACCTTATACCCGAATCCTGCCTTGAGGTTTTTGAAACCTGTCGCATCCTTCCCAATGGCG
>JAISSG010000028.1 GCA_031273185.1 Treponema sp.
GTATTGTGCGACCATGAGAACCTAAGGTACTCCTCGATGAACAGGTCGATGTCGCCGTCCATTACCGCCTGGATGTTGCCGACTTCCGTCTTGGTACGGTAATCCTTAACCAAGGTATAGGGCTGAAAAACATACGAGCGAATCTGGTTGCCCCATGAAATGTCCTTTTTTTCCTGATGGAAACGCTCGTTTTCCTTTTCCTTTTCCTGCCGGTAATGCTCGTACAGCCGCGCCTTAAGCATGCTCATGGCAATGGCGCGGTTTTTGATCTGGCTGCGCTCGTTCTGGCAGGCAACCACGATGCCCGTGGGCAGGTGGGTAAAGCGCACCGCGCTGTCGGTCTTGTTGACATGCTGGCCGCCCGCGCCGCCGGAGCGGTAGGTATCCACCCGCAGGTCCTCCGGCCTTATCTCCACCTCGATTGAATCGTCGATTATGGGAAACAGGTACACCGAGGCAAACGAGGTATGCCGCCGGGCGTTCGCGTCAAAGGGGGAGATACGCACCAGCCTATGCACGCCGGTTTCGCCCTTGAGGTAGCCGAAGGCAAAGTCCCCTTCGATTTTGCAAGTGGCGGACTTGATCCCCCCCTCGGCCTCCAGCCGGTCAAGCTCCTCGATGGCAAAGCCCTTTCGCTCCGCCCAGCGCAGGTACATCCGGTAGAGCATCTGCGACCAGTCGCAGGCCTCCGTCCCGCCCGCCCCCGCATGAACCGTGAGGAAGCAGCCGTTTTTGTCCATCTCGCCGCTCATCATCTCGACGAGGTTGTGCTTTTCGTAGCGGGCGCGGATGTCCTTGAGGCTGTTTTCGATTCCGGCGCACTCGCCCTCGTCGCCCGCCTCCAATGCAAGTTCGTGCAAGACGGCAAGGTCGTCGATTTCGGCAACCAGGCCCTTCCAGGGCTCGTAGCGGTTTTTCAGGCTTTTCAGTTCCGACATGGTCTTTTCCACTGCCGCAGAATTGTTCCAGAATCCCGTTTCGGCGGTCTTCGCCTCAAGATCGGCTATCCATTGCCCAAAAGAGTCAAAGCCGCCTCCAGGTTTCGTGGATTTTTGACTGTATTTCCCGTATGGGAGCGCCCAATTCGGCAAGCAGCATGGCAACCTCTCTGTTTTGAGAATAGCGGAAAACGGCGGGATATGCAAGATTGGGTGGGGAACGGGGATCGGGGGAAGAGGGATTTATCGATATTTTGCCAGGTCAGTCTCGTTAAATTGCCTGGGTCATTTGCGACCAGAAAGTCGATGTCTTTCGTTGCCCTTGGATTTCCATATATCCCGACAGCCCACCCGCCGACAAGCAGGTAACGAACGTCATTTGAGTTCAAGCATCGTATGAAATCTTTGAAGCCGTCCGATAGTTGCCTCTGGCCCATAAAAACATTCTCTTAAATACGTTATTGTTTCCAGCTTTTCTTTTACCGCTGCGCGGCTCCAGTATTCAATATCCTGGTCTTCAAGCGTTTTGCGGTTGCCGGCCTCAACAATTTGCTTTCTATCCATCTTATCCGCAAACGGCATCGGTTATTTCCCAGTTGACACTTTCACTCGCAAGCGGCATACTATCAGCCATGAGGCCGAACACCGTAAAAACAGGGCAGAGTCCAGCCAATATATCAGCCATCAGCCATCAGCCATCAGCCATCAGCCATCAGCCATCAGCCATCAGCCATTATACAAATTTGCCAAAAACCGTGTCAAGCGGTATCCAATAGTATATATTTTCTCTACTCTCAATACATTACCTCATTTTGGAAAAACACTTGGTTTCTCCGCTATGGAGAAACACCGGCTTTTTTATATTCTTGTGGGCAAAAGCCCAAAGGAGTTACTACCATGAAAAAGACCATTATCGTGCTGCTTTTACTCGCCGCATCGCCGCTGTGGGCGCAAACAGACCAGTTTACACTTACCTATTATGTCAACGGAAATGAAAGAAAAGCGAACGTCGAGTATGTTGGCCTTGTGGAAATCCGTTATTCTTATGACGCAGGAAGGAACTTTGTAATAGAGATCCGTACCCAGTTAGCCGGGGAAAACACTTGGTCAGCATGGACGCATACCACTACCAATAGGAATCCCCAGGGGATGACTATCGGCGGGCTTCTTTCGGTGGAAAACTATTACAGCGCGGTGGAAGAGACTGTCGCTGGGGAACGGTATATATATATTTGGCAGGAGAACAACCCAACTAACGAGTGGAATACTTTTTTTAGGGAAAGCGGAAACTATTTTTACACGCTGCAAAAAGTGTATGTGCGCAAACAACAACGGCAGTCTCAACCGCAACAGCAGCAACCGCAAGCACGGCAACAACCAGCCCCGGCTCCCGCGCCCGCGCCTCGGCCTGCGCCCGCGCCGCAGGCTCAACCGCAACAACAGCAACCGCAAGCACGGCAACCACCAGCGCCACAGCCTGCTCCCGCACCGGCGGCACGCCCAACACCCGCCCCTGCTCCCACACCAGCCAATACAGCGCAGGCCGAGGTACATTATGACAGGGCTTTTTCGTTTTTCAGGCAAGGTAACAGGGACGCAGGTATAGTGGAATTAACCGAAGCAATAAGGCTTAACCCCAACAATCCTAATTATTATGAAAAACGTGGCGACGAATATGTCAAAAAAGGTGACTATGACCGTGCCATTGCCGATTACACCCAGTCCATACAGCTTGGTAGAAGAGATTCCTATACATGGCGCGCTGTCGCATACAACGCAAAAGGCGACTGGGACCGTGCTATCGCCGACGCAACTGAGTCTCTAAAAACTTATCCAGATCTTCAGGTAGTCGCTTGGTACAATCGCGCCTTTGCGCATATGCAAAAAGGCAATTTCACCCAAGCCCGCTACGATGTGAACAGGGCATTGCAGGGAAATTCGAGTCATGCACCTTCACTGGCCCTCAGCGCGGAACTCAGGCAAAAAGGCCATTAGCAGGGAGAAAACACCGCCCTTGCATGAGGGCGGCGAAATTAACAGGAGGAACGGAAAATGGGAAATGAGGTAAGATTGCCAGGGACTGTTGGCGGACAAACGATTATAGTATGTCCAGTCTGCGGAAAAAGGTATCAGATAACGTATCATGGAAAAGCAGGTGAAAATGATACCTATGACCACAAATGTGATTGTGGTCACGTTTTGTTTACGGAAACGGACGGTGAAGGCTACAGTAAAAAAGAAGCAACGGAGCCAACTAATTGAAACGTATATCATTTTTAGCGCCCCTCACCCTCTGTCTCCTGCTCGCCGCCTGCGCGGGAAGCCCCGCCGTTTCGGGCAAGCAAACCCAAACCGCAACTGGATAACACAGAGATGACAGGCACGTTTTTGAACTATACAGGCGGCGTTGTCCGCCTTATGCAATACACAAACAAGGAGTCACTACCATGAAAAAGGCAATTTTTACCGTAGCTTTACTGGCGCTTGCGGTCAGTATTTTCGCACAGCCCGCGCCCCGGCAAACATATAAGGCGAGAGTCTCTGTTGAGTATTTTAATCTTGCTATGGGCAACAATTATAGGGTTTCTTCAACTGTAATTGTGGATGCCTACGATGAGCAAAATGCGGAGAGATTAGCCCGTGAAAAGTTCCCGCCACCTGTCTATCGCATAATTGAAATTCGCTTTGAACGGTGGCTTACGCCCGAAGAGACTGCGCGGGAGAATGCGGCGGATCAGCAGAGAGCTAATCAAAATAGGGCAGCCGAGTACAATAACCGCGCCGCTGAATATGAAAAAAACCGCGACTGGGACCGCGCTATCGCCGAGTACAACGAGGCGATACGGCTTCTTCCGAACAACGCAATCTTATATAGTAACAGAGCCCACGCATACTACAACAAAGGCGACTACGACCGTGCCATCGCCAGCGCGACCGAGGCGATACGCCTTGACTCGAACTTAGCAACGGCCTATTCTGCGCGCGGCTACGCATACCACGACAAACGCGACTACGACCGCGCTATCCCCGATTTTACCCAGTTAATACGGCTTGAACCGAACAATGCAAGCGCATACGCTTGGCGAGCCTCAGCATACAGCGAAAAAAAAGACTACGACCGCAAAATCGCCGATTTAACCCAGGCGATACGGCTTAACCCGAATGAAGCAACCAATTACACCAACCGCGGCTCGGCGTATAACGAAAAACGCGATTACGACCGTGCCATCTCTGATTTAAACGAGGCGATACGGCTTAGGGAGAGATCTGGGAATCCCACTGCCAATCCCTACGCTCACCGGGCCAATGCGTACATGCAAAAAGGCAATTACACCCAGGCCCGCGCCGACGTGAACAGGGCCTTGCAGATTAATCCGAATCAGGAGCGTGCTAAGAACCTTGATGCCGAACTCAGGCAAAGGGGTTATTAGCAGGGAGAAAACACCGCCCTTGCATGAGGGCGGTGAAATACATTTTCAAGGAGAAAAATCATGTATCTGACAAAAGCGCAAGAAGACGCACTGGACTCTATTAGAGGTAGTTTGAACCAGCAGGAACAAGATGTTGTTAATCAGTATGATGAATTAAAAAAGAATAACCTGCCTGTTGGTCCTTCTTTATATAGAGAATTGGTGGATATTATTGAGGTACATGGTAACTGACACCGTAAGGAGGAATAGCATGAAACGTCTGTCATTCTTAATAATCTTAACCGTTCTCCTGCTCGCCGCCTGCGCGGGAAGCCCCGCCGTTTCGGGCAAGCAAACCCAAACCGCAACGCCGGACAGGGCGGCGCGTTCCGGCATCCAAATTAAAGTTAAAGCAACGCATGACACCTTCGATTTAATTCAAGTGCCGTTTGAGAATTCCGGATATGGTTGGACTTATCTCACCTATGTAAGGCCGCACTATCCCGCAGGTGTAGCAAGGGATATTTATGAAAAAATATGGAATTGTTATGTAAAAACCATAGAGCGCGGCGATTACGATTATGACGCATATAACAAAAGAAATGACGGCGATCCCAACTGGGTTACCCCCATAGGCGAATTTCGGGACGATCCGTCCTTTCATTTTCACGGCGTATGTTTTCAATATGCCGATTATTTTGAAATGCTCATGAAAAAAGAACCGACCCTTAAACCCTTAATTGACAGCGGCGTATTGCGTGCCGAAACCGCCCCCTCTCATAAATATTGGGTATATCAAGAGCCTAACGGCGTTAAATATTTTATCGACCCAACGTGGGGCGACTGGACTATTTTTGGAACACCCAGGGGACAATTTGCGGGCTGGCTTGAGATGTCAAGAAAAATTGAACAATCAGCCGCACGGCATCTTCTGGTAGAATCGGTAATGCGTTCCTGGTTTTTCATACAGGCTAACGCTATCGGAGCCGACAGGGATCAAGCGTCCCTGCGGAATTGGGACAGAAGCGCCCATAATTTGGAAGCGCGGTGGTAGATTAAAACGGGGCGCAACGGTGGCAGGGGTTACGCTTCCACGGCTTCAAACACCGATTCGCTGACGGCGAATTGCTCCATGCCGCTTGCCGCATACGGCGGCTTCCCCGACAGCTTTATCGTCCCCTCGCGGCAGGCGGCCTTGAACACCGTCCCGGCAGGCCAGTTGCGGGCGAGGAGCAGGCACGCCAGCTTTTCCTCAAGCTCTTTTTGCAAGGTGCGGCGCAGGGGCCGACCGCCAAACTTGGGATCCCAGCCCTTCTCGATAAGGAAGCGGCGGGCCGAGGGCAGTACCCGTATGCGGTAGCTCTGCTCGGCAAGGCGGCTGGAAAGTTCCGCGAGTTCAATGTCGAATATCGCCTCTATCTGCTCTATGCTTAGCGGGTGGAACACCACCACGTCGTCCACGCGGTTGAGGAATTCGGGGTTGAACAGGCGGCGCAGTTCCGACATCGCCTGGTTTTCGATCTCGTCCATGCTCATCAGGCCGGAGCCGGAGGCAAAGCCCATCCGCGAATCACGGGAAATCTCCCGCACACCGGCGTTGCTGGTCATGATGATGACGGTGTTGCGGAAGCTGACGGTATGGCCAAGGTTGTCCCGCAGTTCGCCCTCCTCCATCACCTGCAACAGTAAATTGAACACGTCACGGTGCGCCTTTTCTATTTCGTCAAACAGCACGACACGGTAGGGGTTGCGCCGGATTTTTTCGGTCAGCACCCCGCCCTCTTCATAGCCGATGTAACCGGGCGGCGCGCCCACCAGACGGGAGGCGTTGTGCTTTTCCATAAAGTCCGACATGTCGATGCGTACCAGCGAGTCCTCGCTGCCGAACAGGTACTCGGACAGTTTTTTTGCCAAAAGTGTTTTGCCGACACCGGTGGGCCCCAGAAAGATGAACGAACCCATAGGTCTGCGCGGGGACGAGACCCCGGCACGGGAGCGGCGTATTGCCGAGGCGATGCGCTGCACGGCATCCTCCTGCCCTATCACCCGCTTGTGTATCTCCGCTTCCATGTTGAGCATCTTTTTCGATTCGTGCTCTTGCAGGTGCATGAGGGGAATTCCCGTCGCCTGCGACACCACGCGGCGTATGTCGTCCTCGTCAACCTTGTTCTGTTCGCGGCTGTAGGCGCGTTCCCATGCGACACGGGCGGACTCAAGGCGCAGTTTGAGGGAGCGAACCTTGTCCCGGATCATGGCGGCGTGCTCGTAGTCCTGCGCGCTGACAAACACGCTTTTTTCCTCGACAAGGTCGTGTATCTCCGCCTCGATGTCGGCTATCTCCGGCGGCTCCTTGCAGTTTTCCAGCTTCCGCATCGCCCCCGCCTCATCGATGATGTCTATCGCCTTGTCCGGCATGAAACGCCCGGTGACAAAACGCTTGGCAAGCCGCGCGGCAAGGCTTACCGCATCGTCGGTGTAGTGTACCTTGTGGTGGTCTTCGTACTTTTTCTGGATGCCCCTGAGTATCTGCAAGGTCTCGTCCATGTCCGGCTCTTCCACGAGAACGGCCTGAAAACGCCGCTCCAGCGCGGCATCCCGCTCAAAGTGGCGGCGGTACTCGTTGAGCGTGGTCGTGCCGATGCACTGTATCTCGCCTCGGGAAAGCCCCGGCTTGAGCATATTCGACGCGTCGATGGTCCCCTCAGCGCCGCCCGCCCCGATGATCGTATGTATCTCGTCGATGAACAGAATGACGCTCCCCGACTGGGTGATCTCCTTGGTGATCTTTTTCAGGCGCTCCTCAAACTCGCCCCGGTACTTCGTTCCCGCAACGATAGCGCCCATGTCGAGGGAAAGCACCCGCCGACCGGAAAGGGCTTCCGGGGCCTTATCCGAGACAAGCATCTGGGCAAGTCCCTCGACAATGGCGGTCTTGCCGACCCCCGGCTCTCCCACCAGCACGGGGTTGTTCTTCGTGCGCCGGGCAAGGATACGGATGATTCGGTTCACCTCGTTCTGCCTGCCGATTATCGGGTCGAGTTTGCCGGCCTTTGCCAATGCGGTAAGGTCACGGGAAAAGGTATCCAGCGTGGGTGTCAGCACCGGGTATGATGCCGGCCGTATTCTGGGACGATCCTGCTCGCCCCGTGGGTTCTGGTACTTGGACTGGCGGTCCCGGTGGATAAAGTACGAGGGGCAGCCATTTGCCGAAACGTAGTCCCCCTCGCCCCCCGGACTGGACGGCTGGGTAAACGTCGTCTGCACAACGACCCGCAGCATATCGATGTCAACCGCCTTCTGGCTGAGAAAGGACTGGACGCTGGAATTCTGCTCGCGCATGGCGGCGAACAGGAGATGCTCCGTCCCCAGATAATCGCTTCCCATGGACCTCGCTTCCGTGGCAGCAAGGTCTACCATCGTCCGCGTGCGGCGGGCAGGCGGCACCTCGCCGTGAATCAAAATCCCCGGAATGCGGGGTATCGCGCTTTCCAGCGACCGCCTGAATTCGGCGATGTCGATCCGCAGGAACAACAGGGCCTTGCAGGCGGTCCCCGCCCCGTCCCTGAGCATGGCGATGATGATATGCTCCGGCAGGAGCTGATCGGAATTAAAGCGGCGCGCCTCTTCCTGCGCTTCCGAGGAAAGAATTCTCTGTACACGCTGAGTCAGGTCGCCCTTAAACATCAAAATCCCTCTATGGCTTTCTGCAAGATGCCTTAAATTTAGTTGATTATCCGGCTGTTTGCAAGAGAGAAAATGTGTTAAAAACCGATTTTGGCCACGTCGCCTGTCCGCACCCCGGCCCGGCCAAACCAGCCCTGTGGCACCTCCAAGGCATAGCGTACCGACCGGCTTGACATTACCGCATTCAGGTCATGCGGGTACATATCCCTGATTTCGGTTATCCGCCCGTCGGATGCGATAAAGGCAATCGAAAGGGGGATGAGGGTATTTTTCATCCAAAAAGAAAGCTGCTGGTCCCGGTCAAAGACAAAAAGCATGCCCTCGCCGTCGGGCAGTTCTTTCCGATTCATTAGCCCCTGGCTACGCTCCTGTTCGCTTGCCGCTATCTCAGCGACAATTTCCGCCAGGACAAAGCCATCCCTCTCGATGGGCAGGGTGGCAGTCCTGAGCTTTTTGGGGGAACAGGCGGCAAGGCTGGCGTTGGCGAGGATTAAGGCAAGGCAGAAAAACGCGCGGGCGGTGCGCCGGGACTGAATATGCCTAGAATTCATCCAGGAATTCCTGGCGTTGCAGGACTCTGCGGGATTCGACAAGCGATGATTCGTTGATTATGTCGTCAAAGACCCGCTTGTCGATATACTTGACGGTCAGGGGACGCTCCAGGGCAAGCCGCGTGTCCTCGGTTTCCCACACCGCCTCTTTCGGGTCGAGGTAGGACGGCGGGCCGTATTTTCTGACCAGGTCGGTAAAAATCGAATAGTGGTCGATCTGGCCCGTGTTCATGGTAAACGCCATAATGAAGAGAGAGCCGTCACGAAGCTGGAAAAAAGCACGCCTAATGAACGATGAGCCGGAGGTTTCTACCAGGCTTTCCTCCCTGGCCGGCAGAAACGATACATCGCGGTCGCCCCGGAAATTGAACATATCGTCATTAAGCAAGGCTTCCTTGAGTTCGTCCAGGCTCATGCCCAGCACGATCTCCCGAAACTGCCTCGGCAGTGCCGGCCCCTCTTTGCCATCAGGACTCTTATCCGCAGCGCCGCCACCTTCAGCCGACTGGGCCCAAGCCCCCGGCGCAACCAGCGAAAAAGCGGCAAACAGGCACACGAAGGCAAATGTTCGACACCAGCGAGCTTGATTCATTTGATTCGATTATCGGCAAAAAAGGGGCAAAGATCAAGAAAGCGCATTGCCTAAAAAACGAACTCACGTTATTAGTACCCTTATTCAGGCAAACCTGTTCAAGCCACCCCCAGTCCCCTTTGCTCTCTGCTCTCTGCTCTTTGCTCTTTGCTCTTTGCCCTTTTACCGCGTCTCCGCGTGGAGGGTGCATCGGCCTGTCACTCCCTCGAACCCCTTGACCTCGATGTAAACGGTTCCCCTGTCGAGCCGATGTGAAATCAAGGCGTTCCCCCCTTCCCCGCCGTCATCGTCCTCGGCTATCAGATTCCCCCGCGCATCGTGGAAGAAGAGGACTGTATCCAAATGACCCCTGGTTTGGACGACAAATTGGGTTCCGTTCCGGGGTACGTCATAGCGGAACCACCGGGACTCGGAAGCCGCATAGAAAATAACCGGGAAGGACTCCCCAAGCTTTATGGCAACAGCGCGGGAACGCTCGGTGTTCCGCGCCGTATCGGGAGGAACAGGCTCAAAACTGGCCAGGATGCGATAGGGGCCGCTTATGCCGCTGTTGTAACCCGTCACCCTGAACAAATAAGCCTTGCCAGATTCGGCAAAAAAATCCAGGCGGGCATTTTCGTCCTCGCCCCCGTCGTCATTTTCGGCAATGAGACGGTAAGAATCGTCAAAGGCCCTTAGATAGGTGTCGGCGCTGCCAATAGTCTCCACAACCACAAAACCGGCGCCGGATGGCCGAACGCTGTACCATTGGTCCCCCCCCGCAGTGAGGTTGCCGGAAACCACGGTTCCAAAGCGCAGTTCCGCAGCCGAAGGGATGGGCCGGAAACTCGCCCAGATACGATACGGGCCGCTCTCGCCGTCTTCATATCCTCTCACTTTGAAGAGATAGGCCTTGCCCGCCCCGACAAATATTTCCAGCCGGGCGTTGGCGTCTTCACCACCGTCATCATCTGAGGCAATAAGGTTCCTGGAATCGTCATAGGCTTCCAGATACGTGTCAAGATCACCAGAGGTCTCCACGCTTACCAGGCCGGCCTCGGTGGGCCTTACCCTGTACCATTGCTCTCCCCCTCCAGTCAGGTTCCCGGAAGTTATGGCTCCAAAACGCAGATCCTGGGGTGTTTGCGCGTACAGGCTGCCCGAAACGAACAGAAACAGACCGGCAACAACGGTCAAAACGTGGTTTTTATGGCACATGCCGTCATTCTCCCCTAAAGCAGAAACGGTGTCAAGCCAGCGCGTTGCCTCATTGAAAATGTTACCGAAAAGAGGAGATGCCTCAAACAGAAAATGTTACCCAAATTAAACTTAGAGCTTATCCGGTAATAAGTCCTAGATGGACCGAAATGATTTGTCGCTATCTCTTTTGTATTATTTGCAAGCACTGCCAATATATGCAATTTCCTTGCATATATCAACCTGTTAGGCGATGTTTGGCTTTAAGCCCTATTAAATCCACATGGGCACATTCCCCGAAGACATGTTTTAATTTGTTTACCAATTTCCAAGAAATATTGGCATCAAGCAGTATTTTCACCCAGGTTATCTACGCCACGGCAATTACTTTTGTTATTTCTTCACGCCTTGCAGCAAAAGCGAGCGCGGCCTTTATATGTATTTCCTTTAGCAAGGGATAATCACCCAATATTTCAGATATAGGTATCCCCTCTGATAACCATTGCAGAATATCCCCAACAGTTATTCTTGTACCCTTTATACAGGGTTTTCCAAAACGAATTCCCTGATCGATGGCTATGTAATTCGATAATTCTTCAATTCCCATGCTTATAGGTTACAATGTTTTTTTGAATATGTCCATAACCAGCAATTCCCAAGCGTATGTCTTTTCACGTATTTTGATAATTCTTGCCAGCCAATCGAACATGCCTGCTAAAATTGCATTTTTGGATAAAAAATTTTCCCGCCTGCGGCGGGAAAAAAATCTGTAGCGTCTGTAGCCCTACAAAAACCCTCGCTCTCCGAAGACTGCTCCGGCATCGGAGGGCTCCCCGCTCCGCGCTTAACGCGCTCCGCTCCTCGCCCCCGCGATGCCTCCGCAGAACTCAGGGGCGAACCAGCCGGAAACCGATGCCGTAGCCCCTGCTGCTCGGGTAGTAGCTGCCGTACCGCTAGGCTGAACGGAGGATCTGCCCGTAGTCGTTCCACGACCCGCCACGTAACACCCGGTAGGCGCCAGAAACGGGCCCAGCCGGGTCGTTCTGCGCCGCGCTCGAATAGACACCATACCAGTCCCAGCACCATTCCCACACGTTCCCGTGCATGTCGTATAAGCCCCACGCATTCGCGGGCTTCTTCCCTACCTCATGCGTCTTGTCCCCGCTGTTGCTGTCAAACCACCCCGTATTGTCGCTTATGCTCGCCCCGGTGTTGTACGCGGTCGTCGTCCCGGCACGGCAGGCATACTCCCATTGTGCCTCCGTCGGCAAACGGTACCCAGTGGAGCCGGGGATTATCTGGGCAGCGTCCCATGTCGAGCTCCTGCTCTCCGGCACCCTCCCCCACGCCGCCGGGTCGGTGCTCCCGCTTATGCTGTACGCCGGGCTCAAGCCTTCCCTCATGCTCAGCCTGTTGCAAAATACCAGCGCGTCATACCAGCTTACGTACTCTACCGGCCTTCTCGCGTCCGTCTCGCCCGCCGCAGGCGGCCTGCCATTGGCCGTCGTAAAATAGCTGGGGTTTTCCCCCATCACGGCCTGGTACTGCCCCTGCGTTACCTCGTACTTGCCCATCTGAAAGGCGCTGAGCGTTACCGTATGCTGGGTCTCGTCGCTGTCCCGCCCCGGCTCGCCCGCGGGGCTGCCCATCGTGAAGGTCCCAGCGGGAATCCTCACCATTTCGATATGGCCGCCGCCAGACTGGGCGCAGGCTGCGGAGGCCAGCGCGACAAGCGCGGCAATCGCCAGGACTGCCGCGGTTTTCCGTTTGTTCATAAAATCCTCTCCTTAAAGTAAAATGTATGGGAAACTGTG
>JAISSG010000037.1 GCA_031273185.1 Treponema sp.
GAGAACAGCATTGTAACGATGGACGGCAATATCAATGAACTGGTGCAGTCATCCATGGAAGAAAAAAAGCGGCTCTCCGCGTCCGCTGAAATAACCAAAATGGTAGAACAGGAATCCGGCGCGCTGATGGAGATGAATGTGGTTATTGCCACTGTTGCCAGCCAGACCAACCTGTTGAGCATGAACGCCGCCATTGAAGCCGCCCACGCCGGGGAATCGGGGAAGGGTTTCGCGGTAGTTGCCGAAGAAATACGCAAACTCGCGGAAAAAACAGCAAGCCAGTCCAAAGGTTCCCGGGAGAAGCTGCTCTCCATACAAAAGAAGATACAGGAAATTGCCGCGTCATCCGCCCATGTGGAACAATCTTTTTCCGGCATGATACAGATTATCAATGATATAAGCCAGCTTTCAGGCGCGTTAAAAACGTCCGCCGAAGAAGAAGGGGTCGGTTCCAAACAACTGCTCGCTTCCATTACGGCGATCAAGGCAATAACTTCCGAAATTGAAAAAGATTCGTCCGTTATGCAGGACAACTCCGGCGAAGCCGTAACCGCTTGCCGCCAACTCACCGAATTGAGCCACAGCGTATCCAAGGCAATTGACAAGTGCGAGAAGGGCGTTACGTCCCTTACCGAAGATTCCAAAACCGTAGTAGCCGCTGCGGAAAAAACAAGGGCAAGCGTAGACACCCTTGAAAAAGAGGTAAACCACTTTTCGGTAAAATGAGAACAAAGAACAAAGAACAAAGAACAAAGAGCAGAGAGCAAAGAGCAGAGAGCAGAGAGCAGAGAGCAAAGAGCAGAGAGCAGAGAGCAGAGAGCAGAGAGCAATGAGCAATGAGTAATGAGATAGCGAATAACAACATTGCTCTTTCCTAATTGCTCTTTGCTCATTGCTCTTTGCTCATTGCTCTTTGCTAATTGCTAATTGCTAATTGCTAATTGCTCTTTCCTAATTGCTCTTTGCTAATTGCTCATTGCTCTTTGCTAATTGCTCTTTGCTCTTTGCTAATTGATCTCCTTTCCTTTAATGTATTTTGCTTCAATGTGGCTTTCGTCGCTGAGGTATACGACGCGCTCAAGGCGGTCGCGGATTGACAGTTCGAAGGGGGCGGCAAGGGCGCTGTCGTTGATGACCAGCGCGTCAAAGTCGCAGCCTGGCTCGAACGAGCCGCAGTAGCCCATGCCGGCTTTCCCGAAAAACGCCCCGCCGCCAGCGGTGCCGAGGTAAAACGCCTCTTCCAGCGTGAGGGCCTTTTCATTGATACAGAGCAATGGGCGGCGGAGCTTTGAAACCTGGATCGCGTCGGACATGGCGCGGAAAATCGAACTGCTTGTCCCGCCGGCTACGTCGCTGCCAAGGCCGGCGGGAACACCTGCGTCCAGCAGTCGCCGCATGGGGGCAATGCCCGACGAAAGGTTGGCGTTTGACTGGGGACAGTGGGCGGCAAATACCCCGCGTTCCGCCATCAATGCTATTTCCCCCTCGCCCGGCCAGACGCAGTGGGCCATCACCGTAGGGGCCGCCGATGGCGTCTCGCTGCCGAACAGGTCAAAGTCATGGTAGGCCGCGCCGTAACCGCCGCTTGAGGGGCAAAGCTCCCGTACCCACTCGACCTCGCGCCGGTTCTCCGACAGGTGGGACTGGACGGGCAGGCCGAACTCGCGCCGCAACGTCCCAAGGCCCCGCATGAGATCGTCGCTGCACGAGGGGATAAAGCGCGGGGTAAGGATGGGCCTGGTGCGGGCGTACCCTTCACCACACAAGCCAAGCCATTCCCTTGTCGCGGCCAGCGATGCGGCGGCGCTTTTTTCCCGCAACTCGTCGGGGCTGTTCCTGTCCATGTTGACCTTGCCCACCATGCTTACCAGGCCGGACTCTTCCAGCAGGCCCATAAGCGCCAGGGTTGCGGGAACGTGGACGGTGGCGAACGCGACTATCCGGGTGTTGGGGCCGCGCTGTAAATGGCTGACAAAAAGGCCGTAGGCTTTGCGGGCATATTCGAGGTCGCGGTATTTTGCCTCTTCGGGGAAGGCGCGGGACGACAGCCAGTCGAGCAGTTCCATGTCCATTCCCAGGCCGCGAAACGCGAACTGCGGGGCATGCACATGGAGGTCTACCAGGCCGGGCATGACGAGCCTGCCGCTGTAATCGGAGATGGGCAGCGCTGCGTACTGCTGCGGCAGTTGGGGAAAAACCCCGGCGGATTTCCCGCCAGCGCAGACGAGAAAGGCGCCGGGCATGGTTTCCAGGGAATTTGGCCCCTTGCTCCAGCAAATATCTCCCTTGATAACGAAACCGGCATTTTCCATCACTGGGTATTATAAGGCGTTTGCGCGCCAAGGGCAAATGGGAAGCGGTGTTTTGCATGGCCATCAAGAGACGCGCCTAATTTCACTGCATATCCGCAAGCTTCGGGGCGAAAAGGGCCTTGCCATATTTTACCCCGTTGCCGCCAATGTTTTCCAATGCCGGTACTGGCAATGCCATAGGGATATGGGGTATTATGCTAAAGGAGGCATACGCCTCTGGAAATTGCGGACAAAGGAGAAAAGATGAAAACGACAAAACAAATGGCGGCGGTGTTAACCGTCATGGCAATCATAGCGCTGATTGGCTGCGCTTCGAAACCAAATGTGCGGATCGTGGAACTGGAGAACAAGGGAACCGCGATGAAAGTTGGCGTCCCCGGCTGGATCAAGACCTATACCGAAAACGGCATCTCCAGGGTGCAGGCGCAGTCCGAGTTCAAGGACATGTACTGCGTCGTCGGCGAGGAAAGCGGGGTGAACCGGCAGTTCGTCCTCGCCTGGGCGGATAACTTCAGCGCCCAGCAGCGCATCGGGGCGATGCTGCGCACAACCATAACCAGCGAGTACCAGGCGAGGGTGCAGGGGGCGGCGCAGTCCCAGGGCGGCGCAGGCTCCTCGACTGCGGCTGGGACAGCTTCCGGCGAATACGGCCAGGAGATCGACAGCGCGATCAACGCCATTGTGAACGTGAGCTACTCAGGCGCGCAGCGCGAAGCGGACTGGTGGAGCCTGCGGCGGCGCTACGATCCCGACCAAGAGGGCGTGTACACCGACGAGTACACCGCCTACGTGCTGTACACCATTCCCAAAAGCCAGCTCAACCAACAGATAGCACGGGCATTGGAAACCGCCATTAGCGCGGATTCCGCGTTATACGACATCACCATACAACTGGCAAGGGACATTTTGCTGAAGGGTTTTAATTACCTGGGCGAGGGAGACCTTGCCGCCGCCGGAACGCCAACGCAGACACCGGAAGAGATAAGGACGGCTGGTCTCGCCGGGAACATCACCATACGGAACAATTCCAGCGCCACCAGCAGCGTAATGTCGGCGGTAAAAATCTATTCGGGCTATGAGATAAAGGGAGACCCATTCATGGTGTATGACAATCCGGTATTGGGTGGGCAGCAGGTAAGCTGGGAACTGCCCGAAGGGATTTACACCGTTGCGGTTTTTTTGAATGACAGGGAGGAAAGCATCGGCAGCGCTACCGTGGGTGTCACGGCGAGAAGCAGCTTTATAGCTGATTTCTGGAACGGGAGCCTCAGCTCGTTCACCAAGAAGAAATAAGGGAAGGAGAGGGAGCATGAGAACCAACAAAAGATGCATCATCAGAGGCCTCGTCTTTGCTTTGCCAGTTGCCGCCTGCTCCCTGTTCCTTGCCGCCTGCGCCACCGGCCCTCAATCGAACATCACGGATCTGGAGAACAAGGGTACCGTGATGGGCGTTCGTACCCCGGAGTGGGTAAAGCTCTACCTGGGACGAGGCTTGTCCGCGTTGCAGGCGCAGAGCCAATACCGGGACAGGTACTGCATCGTTGGCGAGGAAAGCGGGACGAACCGGCAATTTGTCCTTGCCTGGGCGGACGCGGCCAGCACCCAGCAGCGCATCGGCGCGTTCCTGCGGACAAACATCGCAAGCCGTTACGAGGCCGCCATTACCGCCACCGCCCAAACAGGAGAGGAAAGCTCGGCCCTGTTCCGGCAGGAAATCGATAACGTTTTGGGCGCCGTGGTAAACGTCAGCTTCTCGGGGGCGCAGCGGGAAGCGGACTGGTGGAGCCTGCGGCGGCGCTACGATCCCGACAATCCGGATGTGTATGACGACGTGTATACCGCATGGGTACTCTACACCATACCCAAGGCGGAGATGAACCGCCAAATCGCCTTTGCCTTGGAAACCAGCGTGTCAAGGGATTCCGCGTTATACGACATCACCATCACCCTCGCAAGGGACATACTGCTGCAGGGCTATGAAGAAGGCGTTGCCCAAACCACCGCCGTTATTCAGCAAAGCGCCGGGAATTCCTACGATCCGCCGGGCAGCATTGTCGCCAGGGCCCTTGACGAAATAAGCCTTATTGACGAGTACGCCGTCGGCAGGGAAGTAGCCGCCGCAATCCTCGCCAAATATGCGCTGATGGATGCCGATGCCGCCCTTGCTGGTTACGCCAACCGGATATGCGCCGCTATAGTGGTAAATTCCCCCAAACCGGCGCAATACAACGGGTATCATGTAGGCATCCTGGACAGCGACACGATCAACGCCTTTGCCACTCCGGGCGGCCACATCTTTGTTACCCGGGGCCTGGTAAGCGCCGCCAGGTCGGAAGACGCCCTTGCCGCGGTATTTGCCCACGAGATTGCCCATATCCAGCTTAGGCACGGGATTCGCTCAATAAGGGCAACCCGCGACACGGAGGACTGGTTCAGGCAGTTTAGTTTTTCCGGGGCGCAGATAATCGCCGACTCGCTCAATGCGGGCTTTTCGCAGGCGCAGGAATTTGACGCGGACATAAGCGCCATAAGCCTGCTTGCCGCCACGGGGTACAGCCCCCAGGGGTTAATTGACATATTGCAGGAACTGGAAAAAATCCAGGGCAGCCGCATCGGGGACTTTAGCCGCACCCACCCCAGCCCATCCAGCCGCCTCGTCAACGCAAAGGTTGCCGCCGCCCGTTACCCGAGCGCCATGGACAACCGCTCAGTCAGGCAGTCCAGGTTCAATTCCGTGAGCACGGAATAAAAGGTGCAGGGCAAGCTGGCGATAAACGGATACAGCCGCATGTTATGCGACATTTACCTTGACATTGTTTGGGAAATATTATATGGACTATGAAATTTACCCATTATCCGTAGAAAGATTGAATGATTTTTTGTATTTTTTCGATAATATCGCCTTCACAGATAATAAAGAATGGGAAGGGTGTTATTGTGTATACTACCATGTACGTCCAATCAATGGTGAGACAATAAACAATAAAGAAATATCAATTGAATTAATTACGAAAAATAAGCTATGTGGTTATTTGGCATATTTAAATAACAAAGTTATTGGATGGTGTAATACTTCTGATAAAGAAAGTTACCCATATATAGTATCAGATGAAACATTGTGGGATAAAGAAACGGGTAATGATAAAAAAATAAAATCAATAGTATGTTTTACAATAGCCCCATCAATGCGATTAAAAGGGGTTGCGACACAATTATTGACAAAAGTGTGTTCAGACGCTAAATTTGGCAACTATGATTTTATAGAAAGTTATCCGATAAAAAACGAGCAGGATTATTTTGGTAATTATAAAGGACCAGTAAAACTATATAGGAAATTTGGATTTGAATTGCATAAGGAATTGGCGAATAATTACATTTATAGAAAAATATTAAAATGATACACGCTACGCTTCATTCCCGCGGCTCACTCCATCCGCATTTTGGCCGTACTGCAAACGTAAAAGGCAGGGTAAGAATGGATTTATGCCTTTGCGTTTGCCTATACGGGCGGCAAAAATGTCGTAAAACAGCCGGAACGTTATTGGCGACCGAGCGAGTAAGGAAGCAAAGGTTATAGCCTTTTACCAAGCCGGTTTCAAAACAGGGATCACCGGCGGCGTAAGCTCGATAGCGGCGGGAAAATCTTCCTTCTGCAACAGAACGGTCTCGCCGTCCATCTGGGCAAGAATCGGATAGCTGCCGGAAAATTCTACCCGGTGCGCGCTGAACAGAATCGACTCGGGCTTGTCGATGTGGGCGCCGGTGGTGAACAGCCCCTTGAGGGCCAGCTTGCGCAACAGGGGCATCGGCCTGACGGCGCAGACGCTACGCTCATCGGGGAGGGTTTTCTTCTGGGAACCGTAAGTCCTGCGCCCGGAGGCCCCCACCGCAAGCAGCAGAATTTTTTCCCGGAACGAGCGTACCTCCCCGCCCTGCCCGTCCAGGGCCCGCACGTCGAGAAAGCCCACCTTGTAGAGCCGGTCGTAGAGCAGCGAGGCGATGTCAACCCAGAGCTTGTAGAAGTCGCCGGGGAGCTTGCCCTTCATCTTGTTGGTCATGTGGGTGACAAAGGCATCGAGCCCGACCGAAAGGATGTTAAAAGCGAGGAAGGGGCCGCTCGATTCTGCGGCGGCGGGACCGCCCGGCGCGGTAAGAAGCCGCAAAGCGGGGGCAAGCTCTACACGCGATGGCTGTATCAGCCGATCAAGCGCGACGGCAAGATCGGGTGAGTCGGCGCCGTCGTTGCCGGTTCCCATTGGCAGGCGGAGAACCGCCATGTTTGGCCGCAGCGATTCGGGCGCGTGGTACAGGACGGACAGTGCCTCCAGGCTCGTGCCGTCGCCGCCTGCGGTGACGAGCAGGTAAAAGGGAACTGGATCTTCCCCGGCCTCGCCAGCCAGCGCGGCGGCGATTTTCGCGGCGGAACCAGGCCCCTCGGTGGCGACAAGGCCGCAGGCGGCAAGGGCCGGGCTTGCGCCGAATTTCGCCGCAGTTGCCGCAAGGGCGCAACCTTCGCGCAGAGGGTTTCCCCGCGCCGCCGCAAGGCGGTCTTCCAGGGCCTGGCGGTGCTTTTTCCAGCGGGAGCGCATCACAAAGCCGCCGGCGGTGGGGTTGGCGATAACCAGCCAGCGCAGCGGCCTGCCGGGGGCAAGCAGCGAACGGGAGCAGATTTCAGCTAACGATTCCGCAAAAAATTCAACGCGCATGATTACCGCCCCCTTCGCCAATGAGCAATTCCGGCAGCCCGTACACATCCTCCACGCCGTCAACAAGAATGCCGCCCATGCCAAGCTCCAGCGGGAGGGCGATGTCGATGTCGTAGCGGTCGCCGACGGCAACGCAGGACTCCGGCACTGCGCCGCAGAGAATCGCCGCCCGCATGAACGGCTCCTCGTGGGGCTTTGAAACGCCGCAGGTGTCCAGGCCGACGATTGCGTGAAACAGGTCTTCCACGCCCAACGCGCAAAGGGTCCTTGTGGCGATGGAAACGGTGTTGTTGGTAACCACCGAGAGGGCAAACCGGGCCCCAAGCCGTTCCAGCGCGGAACGGAGCTGCCTGTCTTCGGCGAGGTGCTGTTCGGGATGATACAGCTCCTCCCTCCACCGAATGCTCTCTCCGATACTGACCCCGAAGGCAGTAAAAATATTCGCAAGGCTGATCTGCTGCCCGCCGTGATCCCTCGCCCAGTTTTTTCGATAGCCGGCAATTTTCTCGCTCATCTCGGCAAAGGGCTTTCCCCGCAAGCGGGCAAGCTTCTCCACGGGAAGATCGATCTGCGAGCGGGCATATTCGGGGTTTGTGTAAAGGGTAGAATCCATGTCAAAGATTATCGCGGCGCATTGGCCCGGAAGACGGAAAACCTTCATTCGTCCTGCTGAAAGGGCAGCTCGTGCTGCGGCTCCGGCTCCATCGTGCCGATCAGCAGGCGGTTGATAACCTCGCGGTTGTCCAGCAGGCTGGAAATGGAATGGTTTTGATGCAACCGGGAAATAACCTGCGCAAAAAGGCTGGTGATATTCACGTTAATGTACCATTCTCGCTTGAGAACCTCTTCCTGGTATACCGCGTTGGTTCCAATGATCCGATAGAACAAGCCATCCCGGTACGCCTCGTCAAAATAGGAAACCGCCCCGTTGGAAAACAGCGGCAGGCTGATCGAGCAGATTATCCTGCGGGCGCCGTTTTCTTTAAGAATCTTCATCCCTTTTATCAGCGTCCCCCCCGTGCCGAGCATGTCGTCGGCCATAAAAACGGTCTTGTCCTTCACGTTGCCCAAAAGCCGTATCTGCGAGATGTTGGTCTCCGACGCATCCTTGCTGAACTTTGAATAGTCCCGTTCCTTGTACAGCAGGGCCAGGGGCTTCTTCAGCGCCGAGGCGAAAAATTTATTGCGATCAACCGCGCCGGTGTCCGGGGAGACAACGACAAAATCATCGTTGAGGATTCCGGCCATGCCGGAAAGCGTCCTGATTATCTGGTAGCTTGCGTGCAGGTTCTCCAGCCGCATCTGGGTAAAGGAATTCATGATGTCCCGCGAATGAATGTCCAGGGTGATGACGATGTTGACCCCAAGGCTCTCGAACATCTGCCCTATGCGGCCTGCTGCAAGACCCTCCCTGCCCTTTGCCTTGTGCTGCCGGGCGTAGGGGTAGTTGGGGATTACCACGGTTATCTGCCGCGCCCCCGCCTGCCTTGCCGCGTCGATGGTGACAAAAAGGGTCATAAGATGATCGTTTATGGACAGGATTCTCTTGCCCTCGCTGCCGGAAAAAGACACGGGGTAGTGGTTTTCAACATCCTGAAAAATGTAGGCATCCTTGCCCCGTATGGATTCCTGAATTTCCGCCTTTACCTCCCCGTTTGGAAAGCAGACAAATTTTACCGGGGTCTTGAACTTCGGGATATGGTGCTTATCTTTCTCCAGGCGCACATGGAGAGCGCCGGAAACAATTTCATTGATGAAGTTAATCTCTTCGATAACCTTGGCGGTGCTCTTGCCGTAGCGCCTGGCAAGCTCCTCCGCCACCCTCTCATTGTTGTGGCGGTACAGTCTTCTAAGATGGACGATTACCTCATCAGCAAACACCTCGCCGCCCGGGCACGCGATAACAGCAAGATTTGCCGGATTATTGTATTTCAAAAAGTGGACCTCCGCTCAGCGCGTTGACGTTTCTTTATACAACGGAAAGCCCCTGCTGGTCAAGGTGTCATGGGGAACAGGGAATGGGGAATGGGGAATGGGGAGAAAAGGCTCTCACAGAGAAGCTATGATTTCAATTAGCGGGAAAAGTAGTACTCTGGCCTGACGGGGCCAGAGAGCCGGTGGCAGGCTGTTTCGCGCCGTGGAGGAACTGGACCCCCCGGGGAACCTTGACACCTACTATCTTTACTCGCTGGGGCGAACCAGCCGGAAACCAAGATTGTTGTAAGCTATGTTCGGCTGGGTGTAAGTCCGATAGGCTGAACGAAGAATCTGCTGGCCGTGGTTCGACGCTCCACCACGTCCCTCCCGGTAGGTACCAGAAGTCGGTCCTACAGGGTCGGCTTGCGG
>JAISSG010000096.1 GCA_031273185.1 Treponema sp.
GTTCCCGTCTCCCTGAAAAACGCCAAAATATACCTGCTGCCCATGCAGAAAAATGCCGGGGCCGAGGCTTTTGACCCGGAAGAGGAATCCCCGGAAAAAATACGGTGGGAAAAGGTTTCGGCGCTGACCGAGGGGGCCAGGGTTTTTGTCGGCGGGCCGCTGGTCTGCACGGACGGGCGCTGGAGCTTTGCGTCAACAAAAGAGAATCCCCTCATCGTGATTTTTTTTGACGGCCCCGACCGGGCCCTTGCGTCGATGGTGATCAAGGCGGGCAGGCACCGGGGCGAGTACTGGAATTCCATCACCCCCTATTCGCTGATCCTTGGGGCGGCCTCCCAAATGCTCATGGCCACCTCGTTCATCCCCCGCCCCGCATTTCGCCTAACAGCTCTTGTCGCATTTATCGCGCTGTTTATCCCGCTGTACCCGCTGATTCCGCCGGGCCTGCTGTTTACCGTTGTAAGCCGACGGCTTTCCTGGAAGGCCAGGCTCCTGCGTATCTATGCGGGCTTTGCCCGGCTGCCCCTGCGCTACCTTGCCCCGCCGGGCGGCAAGGGGCAGATTATGCCGGAATGCCAGCTTCCCGACGGCGAGCGTTACGGCTTTTCCCGCATTGCAGAACTGCCGCCGCAGACGGAGGAAAACACAGTCCCCCTGCTGCTGCCCGATTGGGCAAAGCCCAGGTCCGGCGATCCATGGCTGATGTTTGGCGCAGTGCAGGACGCAGCGCGAGAGGGCGGGGAGCTGCCCTGCCAGCCGGGGGACCCGTTTGCAACGTTTGGGATACTTCCCGACCGGCCCCGGTCCCTTGCCCGGCGGTTTATGGCCGGGGCCTATGCAACAGAAACGCTGGCCTGGCTTGTGCTGCTTGCCGGGATTGGCCTAAATATCTTTTTCTTCTGGATGGTCATGGCCCTGCTCTGAGTCACCCTGCTCCTGATCCTCAGGCGCATAATCATCGCGGGGGGTATCGTCGTCCGCTTCGGCATATCCGGGGGAGCTTTCGTCTTCGTCGGCATATACCTCGTTCCCGTTCCCGTTCTCGGCAGCGCTGTTTTCCTCGTCTTTGCGGGACTTGGCGTAGTTAACCGTCAGCGGCCTGCCCCGGAAACTTACCCCGCTCAGCGCCTCGATGATCTGCTCGGCAACGGTGTCACGCACCTGCACAAACGAATAGTTGTCAAGGATGCGGATGGCACCGATGTCCTCCTTGGGGATCGCCGTTTTTGAGTTGATAAGCCCAAGTATTTCGCGGGGAAAGACCCGGCGGCTGCGGCCCACGCTGAAAAAAAGCCTCCGCGATTCCTCTTCCGCCAGCGGGTAGCGCTGGGCATCGCCCTTGCCCTCGTCCCGGGCCTGAGGCGCAGGACGCCGCTCGCCGCCCGGCCTGCGGGCGTTTCTGTCCGCCCCGGCAGGAATGTCCCGCCTTGCAGGACGGTCCAAACGGATGCCCTTCTGTTCGCACAGCATCAGCAGGTACGCCGCCACCTTTGATCTATGGAATAACGGAACTTCCTTTTTAAACAGGCTGAAGTATTCTGCAAGCAGCCAGGGGTCCGCTTCTGTCTTGATGTGCTCAAGGGCCCCGGCGATGGTTTTTCTGGTTTTTTCCCGGTCAATTTTTGAGTGCATACTCATAGAATGGCATAATCCACGCCATTATTCAATAGAACGCCGCCAGCCCGGTCTATTGCAATTTCGCCCTTTTTTTTACAGGATGAAGCATGGAAAAGTTGCCTGTTTGGGCGGAAACCTGCGCGGTGCGCTTTGCCGCCATAGATAAATCGGATTCAATGACCCTGAACGCGGCGATGAATTTTTTGCAGGAAGCGGCAATCAGCCATGCGGAAAACCTGGGCGTGGGGCGCGAGGCAATGGCGCGGACAGGCCAGGTGTGGATCCTCTCCCGCATGTCGGTGCAGGTTGACCGACGTCCCCGCTACGGGGAAACGGTTACGGTGCGCAGCTGGCCCCGCGGCGGGGAAAAGCTGTTCGCCCTGCGCGACTTCGACATCCGCGACGCCGACGACCGGCCGGCGATCCGGGCCAGAAGCTGCTGGCTCATCATCGACATTGAAAAACGCCGCCCCCTGCGCCCGCAGTCAATCATGGACAGCCTGCCCCAGAACGAGGGCCTGGACTCGCTGCCCGCCGCCGTCGGCCTTACGGAACGGCCCGCCTTAAGCAAAACCCACGAATGGCGGGCCCTGTACACCGACGTGGACTACAACGGCCATGCCAACAATGTCAGCTATATACGGTGGATGGAAAACGCGCTCGACCCTGCGCTTTTGGAGCAGGCGGCACAGATGCGGCTGGACATCAACTATCTGAACGAGGTGCTGCCCGGCGAGACCGTCGGCATCTGGTCGGCACCAATCGAGGCCGCGGAAGCGGCCCCGGCCTTTGCCTTTGAGGGACGCAAGACCGCTGCGCCCGGCCCCCGATCCCCGACCCCTGATCCCCGATCTTCGACCCCCGACTCCGTGGCCTTCCGGTCGGAACTGCGCCTCTGGCACTAGCTATAAACGCTTAAAACTGTACTTGTTGCGCCCGTTCTGCTTGGACTTGTACAGCATCTCGTCGGCCCGCCGGACATAATCGTCCATGTCCTGCGTGTGGCTCACCGCTCCGGTCGTGACCCCTATGGAGACGGTTACGTAGTCTGCCGCAGCGCTTTTCGCATGGGGAATTTTAAGCTCGCGCATATTTTTCAGCAGTTTTTTGGCGATCACGCACGCGCCCTTCTGGTCGGTGTTGGGCAGGACAACGACAAATTCCTCGCCGCCGTAACGGGCGATAAAATCGTCGGTCCTGGTTACGCATTTTTCAAGGGTGTCCGCGACCATTCGCAGGCAATTATCGCCCTCTTTGTGGCCGTAGGTGTCGTTGTAGTTTTTGAAAAAGTCAATGTCTATCATCATCAGGCTGAGCTTGCCGCCGGAACGGGACAGCGTCTTAATGATACGATCCTGGTTTTCGTCAAAGTACCGCCGGTTGTGAATACCCGTCAGCGCGTCAAAATATATCTTTTCCGCCTCTGTTTTAAGCAGTTGTATACTTTCTTCCATCTTTTTTATGTGGCTTAAGTCGTATACATACGCCATGCTGATGTACTTTCCGCCGTATTTAATGCGCGTCAGGGTAATTTCGCAAGGGATAGGCTCGCCGGAAGTTGACAGGTACAGCCATTCCATTACCAGCCTTTCGCCGCTTAATACCCGTTTAAGGGCTTCCGGCAGTTTTTCCGTTGTCTTCATTCCGTCAGGCTGGTATTCGGGCGACAGATCGTAGTGATGTTCCATGTAGTACTGCCTGGTAACGCCGCATATCGCCAGGATGGTTTCGTTGCAGTCAATAACGTTAAACGAGTCGTCAAACATTGTCAGGCCAACCGGCGCG
>JAISSG010000160.1 GCA_031273185.1 Treponema sp.
TCCCTTCCCGCAAACCGTACCAGAAAGCAAACCGAGCCGTCCGGCTGTTCCCGCCCCCCGCCCAGGCGGTAAAGCCGGGGGGTTATCCCGTTCAGCGCGTTCATGCAGTTTTCAATAAACACGCTGTTTACCGTGGAAAGGACAGGGGCGTTTTTCGACCCCGCCAGCAGAGCCTCTGCCGTCCTTCTGGCGACTTCGTATGCCCCCCTGGGCGCCTTGCCCTGCCCCAGCGGTCCGATGACCGTGTCTATCGGGTAGCGGGGAGTTTCTTCCCTGCGGGGGCGGAGCAGTTCTTCCGGGATTGAGCCGCGTTGCATCGTCTCCCCCGCCGCGCCTGTCTCCGTACTCTGGGGGAAAAGGTTCCCTGCCATGAGCAAGAACAGCGCCCCTGCCAGCATTGTATTTTTAATTTACCTGCCCCTTCTTAAATCAATTATAGAATATTTTGTTATTATAACCTATAATTGTTGCAATGGGTATGCCGGTTTACAGTGTTTTAGCAAAGGGTTTTTCCTGCCCGGTAAGGGACGTCCTGTGGGGTCACGTTTATTTTACCCCGGAGCTTGCCGAACTGGCCGACAGCCCCCCGTTCATGCGGCTGCACCGCATTTTGCAGCTTGGCCCGGTGCACCGGGTCTATCCGGGCGCGACCCATACCCGCGCCAGCCATTCAATCGGGGTGTACCACCTGGGATGGCGGCTGCTGCAAAACCTGGCGGAGCATGGAGCGGAAAGCTGGATCAGCCGGGAGGGGGCCATGTCCTTCCTCTGCGCCTGCCTGCTCCATGACCTCGGCCACTTCCCCTACACCCACTCCCTGAAGGAATTGCCACTGCGCTCCCATGAATCGCTTACCGGGGAGATGATTCTCGCCGAGCCGCTGAGGGGCATGGTCGGCAGTTGCGGGGCGGACCCGGAACTGACCGCAGCGATTATTGACCGGGAGCTTCCCGGCAGCGGCGCCGAGCTCCTGTTTTACCGCAGGCTCCTGTCCGGCTGCCTCGGTCCCGACAAGCTCGACTACCTGAACCGCGATGCCCGCTACTGCGGGGTGCCCTACGGGGCGCAGGACGTGGATTTTATCCTTTCGCGGCTTATCCCAAGCCCTGAACGGGGCGCCGACATCGATTCCCGCCTGATTCCCAACGTCGAGGCCGTGCTTTTTGCCAAATACCTGATGTACCGAACGGTTTACTGGCACCGGCAGGTCCGCGCCGCCACGTCCATGATCAAAAAGGCACTGGTTCAGGGCCTGGAATCCAGGAGAATTGCCGGGGAGAAGCTGTACGGGCTTGATGATCAGAGCTTGTTTGCCCTGGCGGGGGAAAAAACGGGCAGCGCCCTTGTAGAAGCGGCATGGAAAGGCCGGCTCTATGCCGTCGCCGGGGAGATTGCCTTCGACGAGGCGGAACACGCCTGCCTCAGGGACATCCGCAGCCGTTCCCGCCACGAGCAGCGGCTCGCCGGGGAATTCCGCCGGGCGGGGATTCCCCTTGCCGGCGACGACCTGATCATCGACGTGCCGGAGCCGGTCTCCTTTGAGACGGGCCTTTTCGTGGCTGACGAGAACTGCGGCTTTGCCGGCAGCTCAAGCGCCTTCAAGGCCAAGACGCTGGATTCTTTTGTAAAAACCCTGTATGTTATCAGAATATTCGTGAACCCGGATTTTTGCGAAAAACTGGAGACTTTGCCGGAATTATCTGATATACTGTATGCAAATAAATCGTGGTTAAGGGAGACCTGAAATGGAGATACGCAATATTTCCGAAGACATTGTTTTCAGCTCGGTGCAGAAGATCATCGAATCAATAAAGCAGGAGAACAACCCGGACAGGCTGTGCCTCTGCGAGCAGTGCAGGCTGGACACGATCTGTTTCGTGCTTAACCGCGTCGAGCCGCGGTACATCGTCTCCAACAGGGGCATAACCCGCATTGAGCAGGACTGGGGCAGGCGACAGCAGATCGAGGCCGACATCGCCACGCTGGTGTACAGGGGGTTAAGGCAGGTAAACCACAACCAGCGCTCGACCGCTGACCATAGCGATGTCACATCGGGCGACAAGATATCAAACGAACCCGAATTTTTCATTCCCACTATCCTGGGGCGGGTCTTTGACGGCAAAACTTTTGCCCCCCTTTCGGAAGTGACGGCGGAGCTTCACAGCAACGGCAAGCTCGTCGATATGCGAAACAGGAACTGGCAGAACCCCTACACCCTGGTTTCGAATACCCCCGGGACATACACGTTTTTGCCTGCATCCGTTCCCGCCGAAGCGGTGGATCAGCGCCGCATTTTCGAGTATTCGCTTAAAATAGAATCCCCTCAGCACGAACCGCTGGTGCATTTCTTCAAGATTCCCGTAATCAGCAGTATCACGGTCCCGCTTGCCCACATACAGGAAAAAACCTTCAAGCTGCCCGACCTATACCTGTTCCCCCCCGGGGAAGCGGAGCAGAACGACTAAGCGAAGAAATATTCCCCGGCTATAACAGCGACGCGAGGAACGCGTCAAAATTTACCGCAAAGCCCGTCGAGCCTATGCTCTGCTCGGCGGTGCGGATTGCCCGCTGCCGGGCCTCCGACTCGGTAAGGTGGCCCTCCCGTTGGTTTTCCGAAAAGGAAAGTATCTCCACGCCTTGCCTGTTTCTGAGGGAACAGGTCAGTATGTACCTGACAAATTTGTTGCGGGGATTCCCCAGGTCAACATCTTCCAGCGAAAAAGAAGCGGCAAGCGAATAGGGGTTCGCCCCTCCGGCATTGGTCCTGAAACCGCGCGAATTTAGGCATTCGGTGAATGCCTTTGCGATTCTGTCGCCGGTATCTCCGTTAACATTGACGGTGACAATAATCGCCCGCCCGGCGCTTTGCGCCAGGCTTTTCACCGCCTCGGCGTTCCCGTAGGAAGGGCGCCGCGAAATGGTCGACGGATCAAGCACCGTGAGCAAAGTGTGGAGATTGTCGGTGACAAGGGCAAAGCTATGGGCAAGGTTGAGCATCTGGAACGCCTCAAAGGTTTCAGGGTGCCGCGCCGCCTCTTCCTGCAGCCGGCCGATGACCTGCTCGTTCTCCCGTATCATCGCCGAGTAGCGCGCCGAGCATTCCCTTCGGTTCATGCGGGCGTTGGCAAAGGCCCTGCCGCCACGGTCGGCCCAGGATTCAACCTGCAGCCCGATAAGCCCGGAAACAACCGAGGTGCTTACCAGCTCCTGGGCAAATTCCCTGCTGTCCGAGGAGACAGTCTGCCCCCTCACGCTGTCCACCGCCTCGGCAAACTGCCGGTTGGCGTTGGTGACAACGTTCAGGTCAACCCGGAAAACCTGGGCGAGCCTTGCTACCGCCGCCCTTTCAGCCGTCCGCATGTCAACTTCCTCTTCAACAACGCTTAGCCACTCGTTGTCGGGATAGGCCCTTGCGGGATCGGTGACCCAGAGTGGCACGGAACGGCTGCTTGGTGAACCGGCGCTCGGAGAGCCGGCGCAAGACGCAAAAATGGTCGCCAAAATGGCGGCCAGCAAAAGAAAACCTGTTTTTTTGAAGGGAAAAAAAGTGTCTGTCATTATAGTTTTGCCCTCGGTCTTGTGATGACTTTCTTGATCTCGTTGTTCTCGCCCATCCACAGCCGCCTGTTTGTCTCGATGTCAGTCAGTTCCGCGCTGACAAAGTATGATCGAACCGAGGTGTTTCCCGCCCGGTCCTCGATCAGGCTAACCGCGCCGGTCAGCATGAAGTTCGCCCCGGTCTCGTTGCCCAGGGCAGACGCGGTCGCCTCGCTGGAGTTCATCTGTTGATCTTCCCTTTCCGCCCGCAACTCATCCCGCGCACCGCCCGGGGCGACAAAATCAAGTTTTCCGCTGTTCACGATGGCGATTTCCATTGTCTTGGAGATAATCGTGGTGTCGATGTGCTCGCTTGAGTTGTTTCTGAACGTGCCGACTATGACGGTGGGCGATCTTCTGTGCTGGGCTGAAAATTGCCTAATAAAATTTGCCACGCTGTCGCTGTTCAGGCAATCCCTGATCAGCGACTCGCAGACCTGGCGAACATCGGTATCGTTCCAGCGCCCGCTTAAATCCACCTGCGTATCTGCGCTGACGCGGCTAACCGTTGGCGTCGAACTACAGCCGGGGAACGCCAGGGCGAGCAGCGCAACAGCAGTTAAGACAAGATACTTTTTCATTAAAAACCTCCCTTACCAATATGCCCCGATTTTTTTATTATACCATAAAGATATTTCCTCGGAGAGGGGGGATTTGGGGTTCCGGTCGCTTGCGTCCTGCAAGCTCCCTCCACCCCCGCCTCCGCAATCCCGCCGCATCCATGCGGCGCAAAGTCCTAACAAGGCTGCGCCTTGGATTATACTCCAGGATTGCTCCGTTTCAAATCCCCCATATTTACCTGTAGCAAATAACTTATCGGAGAGGGGGGATTTGAACCCCCGACATCGAGTTCCCAAAACTCGTGGCTTAACCACTGGCCTACCCTCCGAATCGACAACGCATAATACTATAGCGGTTTAACCGGCCTGACTCAAGACATCGAATGCTAACGCCACGCCATTACTGAATGAAGGTACTCAATTACCCTTAGCCCATCGGCGGCACTTGATCGGGGCAGACGCTGGGGATCTTTCACACAGGCGACAGCGTCTTGCACCATGTTGGCGAAATAGCTGGTGGGGCCGGAAAAAACCTCGGCGGTTCGCCTGAGGGAACGGAACTGTTCGGCGTAGGGACTGGGAGCACTGTCCCATACCTCAAACACACCGTTGCCTATACGCAGCCTGCCCCGTTCGCAGGAAAACTCAATCTCAAATGCTAAGTGATCCCGCCCTGCGCCGATTTCCATAATCACAGGGATTGCCGTGGCTTTCTCCCGGCGAAGCTCCCCTTCCAGCCAGGCGGTTCCCTCCCTTGCGGTCAGCCTTGCGCCCCAACGCCGCCGGTGTTTCAGCGTCGTATTGGTAAGGAACATGATCGCATCCGCCAGATGGGTGCCGTCGTGCCAGAATACGTCCAGAAGCCGTCTTGTTTTGCCCATGTATAGGATAGCACTAACGCTTAACAATGTGCCAAGTTCCCCTGCCTCCAGAATCGCCTTGGCACGAATATAATCCGCCGAGTAGCGCCGCTCGTGGTTGGTGATGATCACTGCACCTTGCTTTGCAAGGCGGGCAATTTTGCGGGCAGACCCAACACTGTCGGCAAGCGGCTTTTCGCAGATCAGCACCGGAACGCTGCAAGCTGCCCCAAGACGGCAGTAATGGTAATGGCTGTCAGGATGGGTGGCTATTACGAGAATTCTCGGACTGTGAATACGAAGCATTTCGGCAGCATCGGCATACACGGGAACGTGCCACTTCTCCGTGAAGAGGCGGCGGCGTTCCTCGTCGATGTCGCAGCCTGCAACCAGTTCGCAGTCGGGGTTGGCGGCGATGGCTCCGGCGTGGGTACAGGGCTTTTCCCGCAGGCTGTCTTCCTCAAGCAGGCTGGCAATACGGCCAAGGCCAACTATGGCGGCGTTTATCTTACTCATTCCTCTTTCCAATCGGCTTCTTCAAAAAAATTGTGTATATTGTCAATCCTGCTTTTAGCCAGCGTTACATAATCCGCTTCTTTTTCAATGCCGATAAAATTCCGTTTGAGTTTTTTCGCAACGGCTCCGGTAGTGCCTGTCCCAAAAAACGGGTCCAACACAACATCGTCCTGCCGTGTGGAAGACAAAATAACCCGCTTGAGCAGTTCCTCCGGCTTTTGGGTTGAGTGGGCCTTCTTGCCGTCCTCGCCCTTGAGCCGCTCCTCCCCCACGCACAGCTTTATCCGCCACACGGAGGTCATCTGCTTGCCGCCGTTGTACTTTTTCATCAGCTTGTGGTTGAACGTGTATTTTTTGCAGTCCTCGCCCTTTGAGCACCACAACAGCGTCTCGGTCGCATTGGTAAAACGCTTGCCGAGAAAATTGGGCATGGGATTGGTTTTATGCCATGTTACGTCATTCAGAATCCAAAAGCCCAGGTTGTGCATGATGTTTCCAACCCGGAAAATATTATGGTAGCTGCCGATCACCCAAATGGTTCCGGTGTTTTTCAGTATCCGCCGACATTCCCCAAGCCATTCGGTGCAAAACGCGTCATAGTCGGAGAAAGAGGCAAATTTATCCCAGGCATCCTCAACGCCGTCCACTTTGGTATTGTTTGGACGGTACAGCGGGTTTTTAAGCTGCATATTGTACGGCGGATCGGCAAAAATCATGTCAATAGAATTTTCGCTAATCTTTTTCAGCTCATCGACACAATCGCCCTGTATAATGGTATTTAGCAACCAAGCTGCCTGAACAGGTCTGCCATCTCCAGTGCGGAGAGCATTGCGTCCCAGCCCTTGTTCCCCGCCTTGGTTCCGGCCCGCTCAATGGCCTGCTCGATGGAATCGGTTGTCAGAACACCGAAGATCACGGGCAGGCCCGAACTGAACGCGGCCTGGGCAACGCCTTTGGCAGCCTCGGCAGCCACATAGTCGAAGTGCGGCGTCGAGCCACGGATCACCGCGCCGAGGCAGATCACGCCGTCGTATTTCCCGCTTTTGGCAAGTTTCAGCGCGGCAAGGGGAATCTCGAACGAGCCGGGTACCCTGACGATGGTAAGGTTATCCTTTTGTCCGCCGTGGCGCTCAAAGCAGTCCAGCGCCCCTTCGAGCAGCCGCTCAGAGATCATGCCGTTAAAGCGGCCTACCACGAGGGCAAAGCGCTTGTCACCACCTTGTAAGTTTCCGTTGATTTCAGTGTACATATTCTCTCCTTAAAAAAAATTATCACACATTACACTAGTTCCAGCTTGTGCCCGAAGCGTTTCTTTTTTGTGGCAAGGTAGGCACGGTTTTCGGTTTCGGGCTCAATCTCGATCCGCACCTGCTCCCGTATGGTAATTCCCTCCTGAAGAAGGGCGTGATTTTTGTTCGGGTTATTCGTCATGAGCTTAACGCCGGTTATGCCAAGGTCTTTGAGTATGGCGGCGGCGGCGGTATAGTCCCGCTCGTCGCCCTCGTGCCCCAGCTTGACGTTGGCGTCAAAGGTATCCAG
>JAISSG010000015.1 GCA_031273185.1 Treponema sp.
GCGCCGCCCTTCACGCCGAAGACCGGCCCCAGCGATGGCTCCCGCAGGGCGACCAGCACCTTTTTGCCGATTTTGGCAAGCCCGTCGGCAACGCCCACCGTCGTGGTGGTCTTGCCCTCGCCAGCGGGGGTGGGGGTAATCGCCGTCACCAGAATCAGCTTGCCGTCTTTCTTGTCCCGGTTCTTCAGCAGGAAGTTGTAGTCAACCTTCGCCTTGTATTTCCCGTAATGCTCGATATATTCGCCGGGAATGCCCGCCTTGTTTGCAATTTCATCAATAAGAAGCGCGTTCTGGGGGTACACCGCCTGGGCGATCTCGATGTCGGAACCGATGAATTTCGTGACTTCAGCCATGTTCTGCCTCCGAAGCCAGTTTGCGCCAGTCCCTTGCGAGAGTCAAGAAAAATGTGGGGAGTGGGGAATGAGGAATGGGGAATGGGGAATGGGGAATGGGGAGTGAGGAATGGGAAATGGGGAATAGTAGGGAAGAAGCAAAGAAAAATGAAAAGAGAACAATTAGTTGCACATCATCCATCGATTTGGTACTTTGAGAAAGGAAAGAACCTTGGCGAAAATCTGCCTGTGCCTGACAGCGGAAACGCTTACGCGAAATTTGGAGATTCTCGAGCAGTACCGCAAGTACGCGGACGTGGCCGAACTGCGGGTCGATTGCCTTGAGCCTAACGAGCGGCTGCTGATCCGGCGTTTCCCCGAGAAGGCGAACATGCCGATCATCCTGTCGATCCGCAGGGACACCGACGGCGGGCAATTCGGCAGTGGCGAGGGGGCGCGGGTCAGCCTGATGGCCAAGGGCCTTGCCTACGCCGACACGGACAGGCGGCGCAACTTTGCCTACATCGACCTGGAAAAAGACCTGAACGTCCCCAGCCTGGAAGAGGCGGCCCGCACTTTCGGGACGAAAATCATCCGCTCGCACCATAACTTCCTTGGCACCGACGCCGATCTGGCCGACAAGATCCGCTCGACGCGCCGCTCCGACAACGAGATCGTGAAGGTTTCGGTAACGGCCAATTCCACTGCGGACGTGCTTGCCCTCCTGCGGGCCGGGAGGGAATGCCCGGGGCAGGAAAAGATCCTTATCGCTATGGGGCATTACGGCCTGTGCAGCAGGATCCTTGCCGAGCAATTCGGCTCTTCAATGAGCTACACCAGCGCCCTTTCCGAGCCGAACGCCCCGGCAGGCGCGCCCGGCCAGTTCGACACCCGGGAACTGGCCGCCCGCTATCGCTTCCGCAGCATAACCGGCAAAACCAAGATCTTTGGCGTCGTCGGGTATCCCCTTAAATATACGGCCAGCCCCAATTTCTTTAACACTATCTTTGAGCTTGAAGATATTGACGCGATCTGCGTGCCGCTCCCTGCGGATTCCATCGGCGCCTGCATGGAGTTGGCGCGGGAGCTTAAGATCGAGGGCCTCTCGGTCACGGTTCCCTACAAGGAGGCAATCATCCCCTTTCTGGGCAGCCAGTCCGCCGAGGTGCAGAGAATCGGCGCCTGCAACACCCTTAGCCTCTGCCCGCAGGGCTGGATGGGGACCAACACCGATGCCAAGGGCTTTTCCGACTCTCTGCTGGCGTTTGCGGGCAGGACGAACCTCAAGCGGCAGAGGGTAACCGTTATCGGGGCGGGCGGCATAGCCAGGGCTGTCCTGTTCGAGCTAAACCGGCTTGGCGCAAAGGCGCTGGTCCTCAACCGCACGATTCACAAGGCCCGCAACCTGGCCGTCCCTTACGACTTTGCCTGGGGCGGGCTGGACAGCCAGGGCATTGCAATGATGGGTAAGTTTCGGGATATAATAATCCAGGCCACCCCGGTGGGAATGGAGGAAGACGACACGGGCGACCCCTCGCATCCCCTTGACCCGGCGCCGATGTACAGCTTCAGCGGGAGGGAAGAGGTGATGGACCTGGTGTACAAGCCGGAGATGACGGCCTTCCTTCAGCGGGCCGCCGACACCGGCTGCCGGGTCCAGAACGGCTACGACATGCTTATCCGCCAGGCGCGGTACCAGTATGCCCAGTTTATGGGGAAGGACTTCCCGGAACGCCTTTTGGCAAGGGTTCGCTACGGCGCATAAGGAATATATGGAACAGCACATAGCGACGCAGATGAAGGAGGCGGCGGGCAGGGCGGCGGTTGACGCACTGGCGCGAAGCGGCATGAAGCTGGGGCTTGGCACTGGCTCCACCGCCATCCACGCCGTCCGCAGGGTCGGCGAGCTTTTGGCGCAGGGGACGCTCAGGGACATCAGCGCCTTTGCCACCAGCCTCCAGACCGAGATCGAATGCGAGAGGCTGGGCATTCCCCTGTACCCCCTGAACTCGCGGGAACTGTCCGGCGGCCTTGACCTGACCATCGACGGCGCGGACGAGGTTGACCCGCAGAACCGCCTGATAAAGGGCGGCGGCGGCGCGCTGTTAATCGAAAAGATCGCCGCCTACGTTTCGTCGGTGTACGCCATTACCGTTGACGAATCGAAAGCGGTCGCCGGTTTGGGCGGCGGCTTTCCCGTTCCCGTGGAAGTGGTTACCGAGGCGAGGGTCAGCGTAACCAAAGCGCTTGAGTCGCTGGGCGCGTCGGTCGTGCTGCGTGAGGCGTTGCGAAAAGCCGGGCCGGTCATTACCGAGCACGGCAATTTAATACTGGACATCCGCTTTGCATCCCCGGTTGATCCGGCTGAGATGGAGCGGGAGATTAACGGCATTCCCGGCGTTGTGGAGAACGGTTTTTTTACCCGCAAGCGTCCGGTGGTTTACATCGCCCGTTCCAACGGAAGCGTTGAAGCACGGCAATGAGCGAGTGAGTTTAAGGAGATGAACATGAAAGATGATGTGAAGGAAATTATCGACCGGGTGCGCGTGCTGCGGGAGATCGAGGAAATTTCCGCCGACGCTTTGGCGGCAGAACTGGGCTTTGACCCGGCTGAATACGGCGCGTGGGAATCGGGCGAAAAGGAATTCCCCATCGGGGCATTGGTCGAGATTGCCGCCCGCTTCAAGGTTGACCTTTCGGAACTGGTAACCGGCGCAACCCCCAAGCTCAAAACATTCTGCTTTACCAAGGCAGGGCAGGCCCCCGAAGTCAGCCGCCGACCGATGTACACCTATTGGAATCTCGCGTACAAATTCCACCGAAAAAAAGCCGAGCCGTTCATCGTCGAGGCATCTGCGGAAACGGAAAGCAAGCCCCTCAGCCTCAACACCCATCCGGGGCAGGAGTTCAACTACCTGCTTGAAGGGCGGCTGTTGATTTCGGTTGGCGGGCATGAAATGGAACTGGAACCCGGCGACTGCGTGTACTACGATTCCCACGAACCCCACGGGATGAAAGCCCTTGGTGGAAAAGCCGCCCGCTTTATAGCGGTAGTTTTTTAATAACGTTGATAAACAGAGGAAAAGCAAATGGCGCTTCTTGACAGATACCTGACAAAAACGGAATTCGATTCTTACGAAGATTTTTACGCAAATTTTTCCATAAAATTCCCGGAAAATTTCAACTTTGCCTACGACGTGATCGACACGCTTGCGGCGGAAAAGGGCGGCGAGCGGGCGCTGGTCTGGTGCGACGAAAAGGGCGCTGATGCGTCGTTTACTTACGCCGACATGAAGGCCCTGTCCGACAGAGCCGCCAACGTGTTTGCCGCCGCCGGAATCGGCAAAGGCGACCCGGTCATGCTGATGCTCAAGCGCCGCTGGCAATACTGGCCGGTACTGCTGGCGTTGCACAAGCTAGGGGCAATCGCCATCCCCGCGACGCACTTGCTCACCGTCAAGGACATCGTGTACCGCTGCAACGCCGCCAGCATCGCCGCCATCGTCTGCGTTGACGACCCCGACCTGATGAGCCGGGTCCTTGAGGCCGAGGCAAAACTGAAGGAAGAGGAATCCCAGGGCGGCGAAAAATGCCATCTGCGCTACCGGGCCTTTATCCGCTCGGTGCACAGCCCCAAGGACTTTGACCCGGCGAAAAAAGCGGCGGATATTTTTGCCGCCGCTGGGGGCGCCGGATCAGCGGCGACATGGGCGGACTTCAGCCAGCTTATGGACAGCGCCCCGGCAGAATTCAAGCGGCCGGCGAAGGCAAACGCCAACGACGACATCATGCTGCTGTACTTTACCTCCGGCACTACCGGCATGCCGAAAATGGTACGCCACGATTTCGCCTATCCGCTGGGGCATATTTCCACCGCCAAATTCTGGCACCAGGTGATACCCGGCGGGTTGCACCTCACCGTCCCCGACACCGGCTGGGCGAAGGCGGCATGGGGAAAAATCTACGGACAGTGGTTCTGCGAGACCGCGGTTTTTGTCTACGACTACGACCGCTTTGTGCCAGCCGCCATGCTGGAAATAATCAGCAAGTACCGGCTTACCACTTTCTGCGCCCCGCCCACGATCTACCGGTTCTTTATAAAGGAAGATCTCACCAAGTACGATTTTTCCGCCCTCAAAAACTGTACCGTGGCGGGCGAGCCCTTGAACCCGGAAATCTTCGATCAGTTCCTGGCCGGCACAGGGCTTAAACTGCGGGAGTGCTACGGGCAGACCGAGCTTACCGTCACCCTCTGCTCATGGCCGTGGCTGCAACCGAAACCCGGCTCGATGGGAAAACCCGCGCCGGGCTACGACATCGACCTCGTGCGGGACGACGGCTCGTCCTGCGGCATGGGCGAGGAGG
>JAISSG010000084.1 GCA_031273185.1 Treponema sp.
AAATCGGCAGAACTGGGAAACGCAGACGCACAGAATGCAATTGGGTGTATGTATTACAACGGCGATGACGTACCGCAGGATAAAGCCAAAGGTTACAAATGGCTTCGCAAAGCGGCGGAACAGGGACACGAAAAGGCACAAGAAAATATTGAAAACTTGTGAGGAATGAGCCTTGATATAGCAGAGGGGCAAATAACCCCAACTGTGTCAAAATGACACACTTTAGGCAAATTTGCTCGCTTTGGGCGGTAAAAAACACCCAATACCGATGTTGGATTATTTTTGAATGCTGAATTGCTGATACAGGCCAGCGCGAGCGTGATTGGCACCTTTTTACAACCCTCTGTTGGTTGGCCTTCCTTTTGCTACCCCATATTCCTAATACAGCGAGGAACCGTCGGCGCAAAGCGCCTCCGTGCGGGTTCGCCGTTCCATGCCCTAATATATGGCAGAAAAATGGCGGAAAATATGTATTGCCTTAGCGATAAAAAAGCATTACAGTAAAAAAAGGAGATCTCGTGGGTTTTTATAAGAAACTGAAGGATGGATTGCCCCAGAGGCCGCGATCTACCCTGCCCTTGAAAGAAACGTTTCCGCTGGTTACCAGGTATGCGTTGTCAAAAATTCGCCCCCAGTTTCGGGCGGTGCTGCTGGTTAGCGTCTTTTTAGCCGGCACCCAGTACTTTGTGCTGGGGGTTCCGCTCCAGAACGCCGTGTCGGTTGCGGCCTGCGTGGGCGCTGCTATTCTGGGCCTGTCGTTCTTTTTGGAGGGGCTGTTTCTGGGGGTCATGCCCCTGGGCGAGCAGTGCGGGATGCGGCTCCCGGCGAAGATCGGCGTGGCCGGCGTTACCGTTTTTTCCATTGTCATCGGCATTACGGCGACGCTTGCGGAGCCGGCCATTGCCGTGCTGCAGCAGCAGGGGAGCGTTATCCCCGCCTGGAACGCGCCGCTTCTGTACCTGCTGTTGAACCGGGGAACTTCATGGCTGGTCGCCGCTATTGCGGCGGGGGTGGGCTTTTCGGTGGCGCTGGGGGTGTTCCGCTTTATGTTCGGCTGGCCGTTCAAGCCGCCGGTGTTTGTCATTATTCCGATTATCGTGGCGGTAAGCTGCGTGTTTGACTACAACTCTGTGCTTCGCCCGGTGGTGAACCTTGCCTGGGACACGGGCGGGGCGGCGACCGGGGCGGTAACGGTGCCGATCATTTTGGCGCTTGGCCTGGGGGTGGCAAAGACCGGCGGGAAAAGCTCGGGCAGTTCGGGGCTGGGGCTCGTTACCCTTGCATCGGCGCTTCCCGTGGCAAGCGTTCTTTTGCTGGCGGCGATTCTTGGCCCCAGGGTTCCGCAGCCGGGCGACGCGGCGGCGTTCTTTGCCGATCTGCCGGAGCAGCGGGCAAAGGCGATTTACGTTGCCGGGGGCATGGACGAACTGGTAAAAATTGCGGAGGACGCGGTCCACTCAGGCGATCTTGCCCCCGGGGAATACGCCGACTGTTTCCCCGATCGCGTGCTAGGCGCAATGCAGGACCATGCCGGGCTATCCGTGTTCAGCTTCCGGTCGCTGCTGAATTTTTTTCTCGCCGCCCTGTACGCGGTCCTGCCCCTTGCCCTGGTGCTGATCATTGCCATTGTCCTGGTTGCCCGCGACAAGGTGCTCAACGCCGATATCGCGGTATTGGGGATAGTGTTTGCGGCGATAGGGATGTTCGCCCTCAACCTGGGGATGACCGGCGGCATGACCGCGCTTAGCTCGCAGCTTGGCAACTCCCTCAAGCGCACCTATACGGAAACCCAGCTTGACGAAAAGGCCGTGGCGGTGAGGGGCGTTGATGCGGATTCGTTTATTACTGTCCCCGGTGAAGACGGGCCGCAAACCTACATCTGGATACCCGGGGAGAACGAGCCGTCTCCCGTAAAGTATGTTCCCCAGCGTCATATAGGCGACACGTATACCCATATTCCTGTTGAAAGGTCCCTGTTTTCCAATTTCGGCATCATTGGCGCCTATGTTGCGATTTTGATCCTTATGTTCCTGTTGGGATTTCTGGCGATATTTGCCGAGCCTGCCCTTGCCGTTACCGCCGTCACCGTCGAGGAGATGACCACCGGCACCTTCAAGCGATCGACGCTGATAATGATAGCCGCCATCGGCGTGGGCTGCGGCATGGCAGTCGGTTTTGCGCGGGTGCTGTTCAGCAACATGCTGCCGTCGGGGGGCATACACCTTACCTGGATACTTGCACCTGCCTACGTCCTCGCGCTTATCCTGACGATATTTGCCCCCGAGGATTTCTCCTCGATAGCCTGGGACGTGGCCGGCATTGCCACCGGCCCCATTGCCGTTCCCATCATCATTACCACCGGGCTGGGCCTGGGGCGCGATTCCCTGCGGGCGGACGGCGCGTTCGGCATCGTGGCGACGGCGAGCGTTTTTCCGATCATAGCGATCCTTGTGTCGGGGATCATCGACAAGGCCAAATCGAAACGGGCAATAGGAAGAAACTATGGGGAATGAAATTTCCAGCATCATCTGCGTTGCCGACATGAACATCACCAAGATCGTTGACCAGTGCCTTGAGGACCTTGCCCTGCCCGAGGTTTTTGTCCAGCGCGCCAAGCAGATGTCGCTGGCTGACCAGCAGGGCTTTTTGGGGCTGAGGCCGGGAACCAAGCTTGCGGAAAGCAGGGCTGTTATCTACCGGGCGTTTGTTCCCTCGGTATATGAAGATGGCGTGATGCGCCGCATTGCCGAAGCCGCGAATCTGGTGATGGGTGGACGGGGCTGTATTTTTTCCCAGCACATTGATTTTTTCCGGGGGACGCCCCTTGCGTTTGACACCGAAAAGCTTGACAGGCTCTGCGGGAAGGCTAAGCCGTCCCAGGAGGAACACGCGCTTATCAACTGTGTTGTTTCGCGGGGCATGGGGGATCATCTTGTTCAGGCGATGCTGGATCTGGGCGTCTGCGTGCCGGTTGTTTTTTTCGGCAGCGGAGTCGGCATCAGGGACAGGCTGGGGCTGCTGAGGATAACCATACCGATCGAGAAGGAAATTCTCTGGCTTATCGTTCCGCGCTCCGACGCGGAGCTTGTTGAGAAAACGCTGATCCCCCGCGCCCGCCTTGACGTTCCCGGCCAGGGCTTTCTATACAAGAGCTTTGTCCGTGCGCCGGTGGTAAACCTGCGGGTCAGGCAGGGGAAGCGGCTTCACGCCGCGACGATGGAGCAGGTTATCGCCGCGCTGGACGAGGTCCGCGGATCGAGCAACTGGCGCCGCCTTGGATCGTACAAGCAAAGATCCGGCTACGAGAATAAAGCGATTAAAGCGCGAGGTCTTTTCTTCATTGGCGAAGAGGAAGACGCCGAGGCGTTTCGCAAAACAGCCATGGAAAACGGGGCGCGTGGCGCAACCAATAACGATCTGGAAATGCGCTGTTACAGCAGTTCCGCAGGAGAACAGGGCATGGTGTCGCGCTCCCGCGAGCTTTGCGACATAATCGTTTCCCGCGAGGTTGAGGAAAAACTCTGTGATCTCCTGATGCAAAGGGGATTTTTTGGCGAAGGAAGCCCAAGCGTTCTCAAGAGCTTCAACGTGGAAATGCCCCCGACGGTTTACCGCCGGTAGGGATTGGCAATTATTTTGGGGTTTCAGTTATTTATATTGAAGCTACCATAAATGTTTTCCCCGAGCCGCCGTCGCCAGCTTTGTTGGCGCAGGCGGCGAAGCGCATTAAAGCTGTTATGCGAAGTGGCAAGTTACTATAATTCAAATCTATTTATTCTTCTTAATTCTCCATTATCATTAATCCACACATCAAATCTATCGCTGTTTTTTTCAACACGATACTCCCTGCAAAAAACGTATAATCCTCTGTTTGATTCCCTGTTAATTCTTGTTTCAAATATTAACCTATTTTCACCGCTATAGTAGTACGGATTGCCAAATAATTCTATTTCTTTCGTTACTGGTGAAAAAATTACATACATATTGTATCTTGTATAATCCAAATTTACAATTCTATTTATTGTAGAATATGTATTAATAAAATTACTTTCACCAAATAATGATAAAAAATATTGTTTTTCCGTTTCATTTGTTATTTTCACATACATATAATCATTGGAATATACGGGATAACCAATATTCCTTATCCAGCTTCCCATTGTTGAAACATATATCCTTGCCCTAAATAAAATACTGTTATTCGATCTATCTATTTTTATAGATAGATTTCTTATTTCGTTTTCATCTATAATATTATTCTCATTAAAATCAATAAAAACGGCCAGGTACAATATTCCGCTAAATTTATCATCAATATCCGCAATATCCTTTATTTTTATGATTGCAGTACCATTTTCACCTGTTCTTTTTTCTGGAGTTATCGCATTATACTGCATTTCTCTATTTATTGTTAATGTTATTTCCATATTTTCATCTGCTTTATCCATTAAGGCTGTTGCCGGATGGAAGATGACAGTATTTTCACATTTTATGGGATAAGAATATTTTTTGAACATTTCTTCATTATGATATGCAAAAATATGTATTGTTCTATTATCAGCATTTTTTACCAAAATATTCAATTTCTGATCATCAATTGAATATACCCCATTTTCTTCAATAATAATCCTGTTATTTTGTTCAATAAATATATCAAAATTCATATTTTTGGCTTCATTATCGTTACGGAAAGACACACACGACAATAAAGTAAAAGCAATTATTGTAAAATATAGTTTCATAAATATTCTCCAATAATATTATTATATATTTCAAACCTTGCCGGCTTGCCATTTCGCCTGACAAGCGGTAACTGCTTCGGCGGCCTGGGATTCGGTCGGCTAGTCCATGGTGAAAGAGAGTTTGATGCCGTTGGTCCTGAGGGCTACCCATTCGCCCCGGAGAGGCAGGTGCCCGCGATCAACGAAAAAGTAGAAGTAGGTATTCCTGCCGGGATCGAAGGGATTGTAGACCCGCACTTCGCCGGTGTCGCCGTCCGCCGTGATCCTGAAAAGGACGGGGCTTTGGAGAAATTCCCGGGTCAGCAGTGGAAGGTACTCGTTCAGGGAGACGCTTTCCACCAGGTCCATGCGGGAGTTGCCGGTGCTCTTGTACACCTGGGCGGAGAGGCCCCGGGGGATGCCCCTGGCAATGGGGGCCTCGTCGTAGTTAAGCCACAAAAGGTAGGAGTTGCCGGCTCCCCAAGAGGGGCCGTTGTGCGGGCTGTCCACAAAAATATGCAGGCCAAAGCCGCCGTGGCCGTCCTCGGCGCCGCCCTCGTACCGGGCGCTGAATTCGTAGGTCATGGCACCGCTCTGGGGAACACGGAAATTGGCCTTGGCAAGCCTGGCGTTTTCGTCGTTCTGGTAGAGCCTGGGGCCGTCAAATTGCCACCTGCCGGAGGCAAAACGATATTCAGGGATCCGGGCCTGGGCAGAAGGCGGCAACTGGGCAAAAAGCGGGAACGCCGCCCCCAGCGCCAGCACAAAAACTATGGGACGTTTCATAGCTCCTCCTTATGCGGGTAGCATGCGCCATTGTACCACGGCCCCGGCGAAAAAGAAATGCCTTGGCGCCGGGTTAGCAGAGTTTACACAAACCGGCTTTTGTGTACAATTAGCCCCATGTCCCGCTTTTGTCGTTGCGCCGCCGTGCTGCTGGCCGCCCTGCTTTCCTGCGCCCGGGCGGAAAAGGGGCCCGCCGACCCTGCCCAGCCCGAGCCTTCCGTGCAGCCGGCGGCGGTTGTGCGGGCGGGCGAGTACCCCCTCTGGTTCCAGTTCACCGGCGAGGGGCAGGCCGTCATTGAGACCATCGAGGATGCCCGCTTTTCCGCCGCCCTTATCCCCTGGCCCCTCGCGCCGCATGTAAGGTTCGCCCTTGCGCAGGGCGAGGAGTTCCTGATGGCGGTTAACCGGGGCGGCCTTATCCGCCTTTCCCCCTGGGACGGGGAAGGGGGCATAGGTCTGTACCATTATCCCGGCGGGGAATTCTGGCGCGGCTACACCGTGGGCGCGTTTGTCCTGCCCGGGGAAAACCCCGTGGCGCTGCTGTACCGTGACGACCGGTTTCTTGAGACCGGCGACCCCTTGCCTTCGCCCCGGCTGTGGACGTTTGGCCAGTATTCGCCCCGGCCTGAATTCTTTGCCTTTCCGGCGCTGGATGCCTTCGCGCCGGAAGACGGCTGGGACATTGATGCCCTGCGCCGGGGGGCCGACGGCTTTTGGTATTACCGGGCCGTGAGAAAAAACGCGGGGCAGCCGCAGACAGCCATGCTCCGCTCGGGCGACCTTGCGGGCGAGGGCGAGCGGGTTTCCCTTGGCGCGTTCCAGGCCGCCGCCCTGCCCGAGCCGCTTGCAGCCGCGCCCGAGCCGCTGGGGGAACTGCTCGCCGCTTTGTTTGCCGGTAGCGATTGCCGGGCCGCCCTGGTGGTTTCCCCCGGCTTTCACGGCAGCCGGGGCTTTGCCCTGAGCCGCGAGAGCCCGGCGGCTTTCGGGTTTTACTCGCCCGGCCAGGACTCCGCCGGGGCCTTTCTCCTGGCGGCGTTTCCCCGTGGCGATGCCGTTCTTGTCGAGCGGGGCACCGGTACCGATCCGGCCCTTCGCCGCTTTGCCCTGCCGCCCCTGCCCGAGGGTTTTGCCTACACCGGGATTGGCATGGTCGCCGGCACGGTTGTCGCCACATGGGAGGAGCAGGACGGCTACAGCATCGGCGCCGCGGGGTTTATGGTGATACGGGGAATGGGGAATAGGGAATGGGGAGAAGAGTCCCACACGGAGGCGCAGAGGAGAAGGAGGTGTAGAAATATTGAAAAATATGATAACCAAAATTCTAAGAAAAGTATATTTTTTTGATTTGTCAATGCTAATCTCACTTATTGTTATTGATTATGATTACTATAACGTTCTAGGAACCCCGAGCCGCCGAAAGGCGGCGAAGCGTTTACAATCCTGTTATGTGCAGTTGACCCGTATTCCATTATTTTATTTATATTATATTTCTTATTTAATTTTTCTCAATTGTTTTTATTATTACACCAATTAAATATTTTAATATGATTTATTTTCTTATTATTAATACCATATAGTTCATCCATTAATTCCCCACCATAATTTATTGTAAGCAAATGAACATGATTATTTTTATTTTTTATTATTTTTTGAATATTTTTTATTAAATATTTTAATCCACTATTATTCCCATGAATTTCTATTATACCATCTTTCGTTAATTCTACGGATAAATCAATTTTCATAATTTTTCTCCATTAATATCCATTTTACCTCAATTCCATGATAAATTCAAGTCCTTTATTTTTTAATAATATTTCCAATCAATTTTAGGGGCAATTGCACATAACTAAATATAAAAACACCCCTGTTCCTGGTTTATTATGTTTTACGCTCCCCCCATTCCCCATTCTTCACTCCTCATTCCCCATTCCCCAATTCTCACAGCACGCTTTGCAAGAACTGGCGGGTGCGGTCGTTTGCGGGGCTGTTGAACATCACGTCGGGCGGGGCGATCTCCAGGATTTTTCCCTCGAACATGAACACCACCCGGTCGGCAACCTCGCGGGCAAAGCCCATCTCGTGCGATACCACCAGCATGGTCATGCCCGCATAGGCAAGCTGCTTCATAACCGCCAGCACCTCGCCGACAAGCTCCGGGTCGAGGGACGAGGTAGGCTCGTCAAAGAGCATGATCCTCGGCTCCATTGCAAGGGCGCGGGCGATGGCGACCCGCTGCTGCTGGCCGCCGGAAAGCTGGGCGGGGAACGTGTCGAACTTGTCGTCCAGCCCGACCCGCTCAAGTATCGTCTTTGACCGCTCCCGCGCCTCCTCGACGGAAAGCCCCCGGACATGGACGGGGGCAAGCATCACGTTTTCAAGGGCTGTCTTGTGGGGGAAGAGGTTGAATCGCTGGAACACCATGCCCACCTCAAGCAGGGTCTTGTTGCGCTCCTCGTTGGGCATCCTGGCCTGGTTTACCCCGTGGCGGCAGTCAAAGAGCAGCTTGTCCTCGATGTAAATCTGGCCTTCGTCGATGGTCTCAAGGCGGTTCAGGGTGCGGAGGTACGTTGACTTGCCCGCGCCGGAAGGCCCGATGATGCAGACCACCTCCTTCTGCTCGACGGCAAGGGAAACGTCCTTGAGCACCTCCAGCGGCCCCCTGCCTCTCGAGCCGTGAAAGGTCTTGCATACCCCCACGGTCTTAACCATCGACATGCCTGGCCCCTGCCGTCACTCGTACACCGAGTATTTCTTTTCCATTTTGCGAAAAAAATAGGTAAAAACCGCGGTTATCAGGAGGTACAGCAGCATAGCCGGGATGTATACCAGGGCGGAGCGGGTCGAGCCCTCGATGGTCCTTGTGGCCCTGGTGATGTCAACCAGCGCGATCATCGACACCAGCGAGACATCCTTCAGCATCAGGATAAATTCGTTGCCCACCGGGGGGATGAGCCGCCGTATCGACTGGGGGATGATCACCAGCCGCATGGTTTGGGCGTATGACATCCCCAGGGCGCGGGAAGCCTCGAACTGGCCCTTGTCGATGCTCTGGATCGCCGCCCTGATGATCTCCGCGGCGTAGGCGGCGCAGTTGAGGCTGTAGGCGATGAAGGCGTAGATAAAGCGATCTATTTCGGCGTTTCCCGTTTGGATAAGAAAAGCCGTGGAAATAAGGGGCAGGGCGTAGTAGATAAAGTATATCTGCATCAACAGGGGCGTGCCCCGAAAGAAGAACGTGTACGCGCTGCACAGCTTGTTGAGGATAGCGATTTTTGACATCTTCCCCAGGGCGATGAACAGGCTGAGCACCAGCCCCGCAGACATGGAGAGAATCGTCAGGGATATGGTTATCCTCGCTCCCCTGAGCAGGGCGGGAATCCATGAGACCATCCGAAGGATGGTCTCGTGCAGAGCTACCAAGCTTCCCGCGCTTCTCTCACAAGATCCATGCCGAAAATTACATTGGATATGCGATACATGGTCCCGTCGTCAAACAGTTCCTCCAGCGCCTGGTTAATGGCCTCGGTGAGGGCGTCGTTCCCCTTCCTCATGCAGATGCCGAACACCTCCGGCTCCGGGCTTCTCCAGACAATTTCAAAGGGGCTGTCTATCGGGGCTATGTAATCGTAGGCGACCAGGAGGTCGGTGACGATAACGTTCACCCTGCCCAGCTTGAGCTCGTCAAAGCAGTTCATCACCTTTTCGTATCCCCGGGGGCTAAAGACCAGGCCGTTCGCGGCAAGCTCCTGCATGTAAAAGTCGGCGGTGGTCTCCAACTGGAACGCCACGTCAAGCCCGGCGCATTCCTGCGGGCTGCGGGCGGTGACGGGGGAATCCTTGAGCAGCACCATAGCAAGGGTGTTCGCTATGTACGGCTTGCTGAAGTTGTGCGCGCCAAGCCGCGCCGGGGTGATCGTTACCGACGACATTATCGCGTCGTACCTTTTGGTTTCAACGCCGGCAAAAATCCCGTCCCACGAAGTGTCAACAAATTTAGCCGTCAGGCCCATTTTTTCCGCGATGGCCTTTCCCATCTCCACGTCGAAACCCGTCTCGGTGCTGCCGTCCGGCCCGTAATACTCCATTGGCGGGTAGCCGATCTCCATGCCGATTGACAGGACATCCTGCACAATGGTCAGACCCTCAGTTTTTTTTCGGCAGCCCGTGGAAAAGACGCAAACCGCCACCAGAATGGCAAAAAATGCCAACGCTCGTTTTTTCATGTTTCCTCCTAAAATTATATGTTCCTCTATGAAACACGAGGAATATCTTACCAAATTTTCCCCGTTTTGCCAATATAACATTGCCAGCCCGTTACGCCAGCAGGGAATAGCCAGGCGCTACCCGGCCCCTGCATAACAGGCAGGGCGTTTCCGTCAGGCCCAACCTGTCATTTGGCCTGGACGCCCCGCCCAGCGTCCGCATGGCGGCATCATTGGCTTGAGTCATGCGCCATTGGCAGTAATGGCAGCTACTTATATTTCTCGGCGATTTCCTTAAACCGGTCCTGGACGTGCGTCACCGCTTCGGCCAGGATCGGGTCGAACTGGGTGCCGCTGCCGTCGGTGATAAGCTTGATCGCCTCGCTGCAGGGGAAGGCCGCCTTGTACACCCGCGCGCAGACCAGCGCGTCATACACGTCGGCGATTGCCGCAATGCGCGCCGCCAGGGGGATTTCGGTTTCCCTGATCTGGCGGGGGTACCCCTTGCCGTCCCAGCGCTCGTGGTGGCCGTAGCAGATGTCCTCGCAGTGCCTGAGGTACAGGGATGAGTTAATGTCCCCCAATTCCCCGATTATTTCCTTGCCCCGCGTGGTGTGGGTTTTCATTATCTCGTACTCTTCCGGGTCCAGCCTACCCGGTTTCAGAAGGATGCGGTCGGGGATGGCAATCTTGCCGACATCGTGCAGGGCCATGGACTTCATGATGATGTCGGGCTTGAGGCTAAGCACTTCCTGGGCGTATGCCGATTCGCTTTGGACGAGGTAGTCGCAGAGAACCAGCACATACAATTGCGTCCTTTTGACGTGCTCGCCGGATTCAAGGTCGCGGTGCTCAATGACGTTGGCAAGCCCCTGCAAGGCGTTGTCAAGGGTTCTCGTTGCCTCGGCGGTTTTTTCAGCAACCATTTCCTCAAGGCTGTCCGAGTAGTTCTTCAGCTCTATCTGGTTCTTCACCCTCAGCCTGACAATCTCCGGCAGGAAGGGCTTGTTGATAAAATCCACCGCGCCCGCCGCCAAAAGCTCGCTTTCGGAATCGTTTTCCGCGGTGATAAAGATAACCGGAATCCGCTTGTAGGCGGGATCGATCTTCATCACCTCGAACATCTGGCGGCCGTTCATTTCCGGCATCATCACGTCCAGAAGGATAATCTTGGGGAGGGTCGCCTCGGTGCTGATTTTCTCCAGCGCCTCTTTGCCGTTGCTTGCCGTAATTATCTTGTAATCATCCTTCAGTATTTCCTCAAGGACCATGACATTGATTTCCATGTCATCGACGACGAGTACTGTAGGGATTGTGCTAGCCATGCTCTGCTATAACCTTGTCTGCTTCCTGTAACGTTGCGGCAAATACGGCTTTCACCGTTTCCATTTGATTGGGGTCTATGGCATTTGCCTTTATCTGGGTCTCAAGTTCAAGGCACTGCCTGAACAGCTCGGAAAGCGACAGGTTGGCGGCAACGCCCTTTATCGTATGGGCGGCGGCTTGCGCCTTTTCCATGTCCCCGTCTGCGAGGGCAGCCTCAAGGCCTTCTAGCTTGGTATCGTTCTTGAATTTGACCAACAGCTTCACGTAGAGTTTGGTGTTGTTCATCACCCTTTTTACGCCATCGGCATAATCCAAATATACCGCATTATCAGCCATTACAGAACCTCACTTCCTCCTTATATTATATTCCCCTTGGCCGGAAATAACAAGGTTGCGCGGCATGAATGCCGGGCATAAATGCTGCGCCCTGCCTAAACGTCGGCACGGCGCTTTTTCGCCGCAAGAATGACGCAGATGCCGAGGTACAGCGCCAGTATGACCGAGATGCCAAGGGTGATGTAAAAAACGACGCGCCGCACCAGGTTGTTGATTTCCCATTGCAGGGCCTCCATTATCGTTACCGAGGTGACCCTCCCGTTCTCGTTGGCAAAGCTGGCGATGAGGCCGGCCTTTGACCTGAGGATGTCAAAGCCCCAGCCAAGCGCCTTGCCGTACAGGCTTTCCGTGATGATCCCCGAAAGCCCCAAATCCGAGACCTTGCGCGGAATCATCCCTTCCAGGTCGTCGATGGCCTGCGGGACGTTTTCGACGGCAACGCCGTTCCGTACCAGCGGCTGGCTGCCGTGGTTTTTCTCAAGGTATTCCTGCGCGAGGGCGGCGCTTTTGTCCAGCGCCCCCGCCGCAACGGCAGCCCCTATCCGGCTTCCGGCAAAAACCACGGCAAACACGATAAACAGGACGGCGGCAGTGACGTACAGGGGAGGCCTTTTGCCCTTTTCCCCGATTTTTCGGATGACCATGATGCAGGCCACCAGCCAGGCAACGCCAATAACCAGCCCCAGCACTATTGTTGTTACGGGCATAACCACCTCCGTGAAGGCATGGTATCACCTTCCCCCGGGAAAAGCAACAAATTTCACTCATATGAAAGTTCTTTATGAAAGTTCATTCTTGACAATCGCACGATACCGGGGCATGATATTTAAACATACTCTCTCAAACAAGGAGCCCCCTGTGAGTCATGCAACAGACCAGATTAGAAATGTAGCCATCGCCGGGCACGGACAGACCGGCAAAACCACTCTATTCGAGCGTCTGCTGCTTGCCGGGGGGGCGATCCCCAAGGCGGAAACGGTGGAATCCGGCAAAACGGTCAGCGATTCCACCCCGGAAGAGGTCGAGAGGAAAATATCGATATACGCCGCGATGGGCCATGTCGAGCGGAACGGGATAAAAATCAACTTTTTCGACACCCCCGGCTCGTCGGACTTTACCGGCAACGTGATTTCCAGCTTCCGCGCCTCGGAATTTGCCCTGCTGGCGGTGGATGGCCGCTCCGGGGTGCAGATAGAGAC
>JAISSG010000054.1 GCA_031273185.1 Treponema sp.
TCCAGCATCGCAAAAACGTCTATGTCGCCGAACGCGTTTATGTCCTTGGTCAATTTGTATTCCCACACCTCTGCGGCGGCGGTAAAATCAATGCCCGCCAATTCGCGCAGCCGTTCCACGCCCCCGATTTGCGCTATCTCGACTATCAAATCGTACTTTCGTAATTCTTTTGGTGTCATAATATTTCTCCTTAAAATGGCTTTTATTGTACCACAAACCGCCCTATTCTGCGCATAGGAGGCACGCCCGGGATTAGCCTCCAGCCTGACAGTCGCCGTTTACGGCTTTGGCCCATCAACCCCCTGTGAAAAAAGAATAAAAAACAAGTATAATAGGCACAGGAGTATCTACATGCAGAAGAAAAGACAAATAAAGGGGATTATAGCAGCCCGATGGGGAATCGCGGCGCTGGCGCTTGGTTTTACGGGATGCGCGACAACGGTGGCTTTTCAGGTGCAGCACCTTCCCGCCCTGAACACGCTGGGGATTCAACGGCTTGCGGTTATGCCTTTTTCCACAACGGACAATTCATCGCTGCAAAGGCAGGCAGCCACCTGGTTAACGAGCGAATCGCTTACGCGCATCCAGGCAACAAATCATTTTACGCTTGTCAATGCTTCGGAAATTGAGCGGGTGAGGGCGGCCAGGGGAAACACCCAGGATCTTGCCGATGCTTTTTTTGGCGGGCAAGTTATATCGGCGGTTGTTCAAAACAGTTCAAGCCAGTCTACGGGGAAGGACAAAGACGGAAACACGTTCGTTTATACCACTTATAATCGTGAAGTCCAACTGGTTTTTAATTACAGCATTACACGGACCAGAGACGGAAGCATGATAGGTCCAGAGACCAGGACCCTCTCGACCAGCAGTTCCAGCCGGGACGACCCATCGGCCCTGAGTTCGGTGGATAGCATGATGCTAAGATTAGTCCAAAGGGGCATGACGGGGCTTGGCCGTGAGATAGCGCCTTATATAACAACTGAAAACCGAAGTTTAATGAAAGAAACTTCAAAGGATAAAGTTATTAAGCAGCGCGCAAAAGACGCCGAAGCGCTGGTAAAAGCCGGAAACTATAGAAACGCCCAGAATGTGTTCATGGGAATCTACCAGGACACCAGGAGTTTTGCCGCAGCTTATAACGTCGCCCTCCTTATTGAAGTGCAGGGGGAACTGGAAGAAGCCACCGCGTTTATGCAAAGGGTGTATAAGGATACGGGTAACCCGAAAGCCGCGTCTGAAATTGCCCGATTGCAGAAGGCAATAGCCGATGCGGGCTTATTCGAAGCCTACATTGCAAACCAAAGCCAGCGGGATAGGGTCATAGCGCTTATGGTCGATACGCTTCCCTCCAGAATACCGAATGAGCCGAGAATCGCGCTGGTAAACAATTCCCGAAATGAAAGAGAGCTTGCGGAATCGATTATCAACGGCATTATAGAGGGCTTTGTTTCAAAAAACATAACTGTCATTGACCGAAACAGCCGGACTTTGATGGAGATGGAAAGGAACTACCAGCTTTCGGGCAATGTTAGCGATGATGAAATGGTGAAGATCGGGCACGAGGCTGGGATAAACGCCTTTGTCCTGGTGGCCGTTACCGGATCGGGCAGCTCAAGGCGTCTTTCCGTAAGGATGCTTGACGTTGAACGGAGCACGATTCTGTACCAATCGCCCCAGACAGATGAAATGAACCTTTAGCTGATAATTTCCCTGCATGCGCCGAGAAACGCATCCATTTCCTCGTCAGTGCCGATGCTGACCCGCAGGTAATCGGCGATACGTTCCTTGTTGAAATGCCGGACGAGAATCCCCCGCTGGCGCAGGGCGGAGAAAAATTCTGCGCCGCCTACGCAAGGCACTTCAGCGCCCGGCGCTTTAGCGCCCGGCGCTTTTATGAAAACAAAATTTGCCGCCGAGGGGAGCACGGTAAAACCAAGGCCGCGCAACGCCCCGGCAACCCGTTCCCGCGTGGCAATTATGCGGCGGTTGGCTTCGCCGTAATAGGCGGCATCGGAAACAGCCGCCGCCGCGCCGGCCAGGGCAAGCCGGTCAAGCGTGTAGGAGTTAAACGAATCCCGCACCCGGCAGAGCCCCTCGATCAATTTTTCGTCGCCGATGGCAAAACCGGCGCGAAGCCCGGCAAGGGACGCCGACTTTGAGAGGGTATGCACGGTGAGCAGGTTCGGATGATTCCCGATATGGGGAACCGCCGATTCCGCCGCCTGGCTTTTGCCGCTGTTCGCACCAAACGCGATATACGCCTCGTCGAGAATAAAAACTTTTCCTTGTTTTGCAAGGTATTCCGCCAGGGACAGAATATCGCATAACGGAACTGCCATCCCGGTTGGAGCATTGGGATTGGGAAAAACCACACCGCCACAGTCGGTTTTATAACCAGCGGTGTTAATGGAAAAATCGCCACCCAAAGGAATGGTACGATACGGGATATTCCAGAGATTGGCGTAAACCGGGTAGAAACTATAGGTGATGTCGGGAAAGAAAATTTTTTCGCTATTTTCGCCGCTTTCAAAAAAAGCGCCGAAAGCGAACGCCAGCACTTCGTCCGAGCCGTTGCCGGCAAAGACCTGTTCCGGCCTCACCCCGTAACGGGCGGCAACGGCCTCGCGGAATTCGCCGCACCCAGGATCGGGGTAAAGGCGGAGGCTCTCACCGGCTGCCTTCCGAATGGCCTCGATAACTTTGGGAGAGGGAGGGTAGGGATTCTCGTTGGTGTTGAGTTTGGCAAACTGCCGATCCCTGGGCTGTTCGCCGGGAGTGTAAGGGGAGAGATTCTTCGTGCGGCTGTTCCAGTACTCGCTCATTACTTTTTGTGCCTCCGGTCAAGCTCGTCGAGAATTTCCTGGACTGTTACCCCGGCTCGGGTCAAAAGCACGGTGGAGAAATAAAGCAGGTCCGCCGCTTCCCAGATTATCTCGCCACGGGTCTTGGCCTCGCAGAGTTCCCTTGCCTCTTCCGTCACCTTTTCACGAACCAGATCATCGTCGAGGGTTGCGGTATACGAACCCGGCGCGGGATTACGGAAACGCTCGCCGATAATGCCCTGCAAAAATTCCCACGTGTAGTTTCTGCCGGTCGCAAAACATGACCACGCGCCGGTATGACAAACAGGCCCCACAGGTTCTGCTATTGCAAGAAGCGCATCACGGTCGCAGTCTGCCCTCAGCCGGACGAGTTTTAACACGTTGCCCGACGTTTCCCCCTTCATCCAGAGCCTGTTCCGGCTGCGGCTGTGGAAACAGACGTTGCCCCGCTTGAACGTTTCAGCTAACGATTCTGCATCGGTAAAGCCGGTCATCAGCACCTGGCCGTCGGTAGCTTGAACGATTATGGGGAGAAGTGAGCCTTTAGCCCCCCCCGATCCCCGATCCCCAGTCCCCAGTCCCCAGTCCCCAGTCCCCAGTCCCCGGTCCCCAGTCCCCAGTCCCCGGTCCCCAGTCCCCAGTCCCCCATTAGCTTTTTTCCAGTTGAGCGACGCAACAAAGGCATCGGCGAGGCTTATTTTTCCCGTGTACAGGGCCATGCCGAGCTGCACGTCGCAGCCGATGGCGGCAAGCTTCTCGATTTCACCTAACGTTGACACGCCGCCGGCAACGGTGATCCGGCACGAGACTGCTTCGCGCAGTTTTCGCACGGGATCGAGGTCGATGCCGGTCATCGTGCCTTCGCGCTCGACGCAGGTAAAGAGCAGTTCCCCGGCAAAGGGCTCGACGGCTTTTGCCGCATCGATCAGGTCAAGGCCGGTGGGGGTTTTCCAGCCGTCCACGACTATCTCGCCGCCGCGTGCATCCACCGCGACGATCAACCGTTCTCGGCCAATTGTTTGCGACATGGCCTGGAGGAACGAAACGTTCACGCCGAATTCACCGGAGGGGCCCCGAAAAGCGCTTGAGCCGGCAATGATCTTCCGCGCGCCGAGGCTGACCAGTTCTTTCGCCTGCCTGGGCGTTCTGATGCCGCCACCCACCCGGCATTCGGCTTTTCGCAAAAGCGGCTTGATCAGCTCGATGTTCGAGCCTTTGCCCATTGCCGCGTCGAGGTCTATCACCGCCACCTCGCCGCAGCGGTCAAATTCACCGGCCAGTTCCAGGGGATTGTCCCGCTGCAATACCAGTTCCTCGCCCTGCCTGAGCTGGACAACTTTTCCGTTTTGCATGTCGATTGATGCTATGACCATAAGGCAGTATACAATGGCCATTGCATGAATTCTATCCCTGTCCCAGAATCCTTATTCCCAAATAGCCGTTGTCGATTTTTACGGGACGCGACATATCCGCTTCGTTTAAGGCTATTGGAACAAGTCTATTGCTACGATTACCATAGTGTATTATGCTCTACCCAAGAGGACTAATAAAGATTACCCTGATAAAGAAATTGTTTTTTGTACTGTTATTGTTTCGCATATCATTCGGTTTTGCCTGTGATTTGCCCGATCATTTTGATTTTGATGTATCGAATGACGAGGAAATTCTGTATTCCGGCTGTTATGACGCGATTAACAAAGGCCCGCACATAATACAGTATACTCTGACACGGGAGCGGGTGGAAAGCGAGAGCGTAAAGAGGCCGTCTGCGCGATTTACGCGAAACAGGGATGGAGGCGTACTGCAAAATCTTTTGGAAGAAAATGGCTATTCCCTGCCAGTGCATGATGATTATACCCATTCAGGCTATGACCGGGGGCACATGGCACCTAACGGAGATTTCAACGATACTCGTGAAAATGCGCTTTTGACTTTTTTCATTGCCAATATCTGGCCGCAAACGCCCGCAGTAAACAGAAGCGAATGGCTAAAAACGGAAAATGAAACCAGAAGGCTGGCCGTTACCTGCATAGTTGTGAAAGTCGTTATTATTGTAGATGAATTCAGCGACAAAAAAGTAAAAGATATTCAGGTTCCCCTGAATTTCAAAAGAAGGGTGTATGACGCGGATTCCGATGAACTGGTATATGCAATTGACGTGTACCAGGAGTAACGAGGAAAGACAGGCGGCATTAAGCAGGACTCTTGCCGTGCTGCATTACCAAAGGACGCGGCTTGTCGCCGTGGTTTTGTCTAGGCATCCCCACTCCCTGCATCTAACGCTTCCTTGATAACCGCGTACACCTGATCGGAAATGGCCTGCTTGCGATCGGCGGCGGGAATGTCCGAGGTGTTGATCGGGGGGCAAAAGGTGATCCTCACCAGGCCGGCGTAGGCGCGGTAATTTCTTTCAAAAATGTCGTAGGTGCCGGCAAGGGCAACCGGGACAATAATCGCATCGGACTGGGTCGCCAGCCTGAACGCGCCGGCGCGGAACGGAAGAAGGCCCTGGCCCCGCGAGCGGTGGCCCTCCGGGAAGATGATCATGCCGCCGCCGGACTTGAGCCGCGCCACGCCGGCGTTGATGGTCTTAAACGCGCTGCGGCGGTTCTTCCGATCGATGAACAGGCCGCCCAGCACGTATATCCACATATTCAGGAACGGGATGAACAGCAGTTCTTTCTTTGCGACAAAACCGATCGGCCTCCCCGCATAGGCCAGGAGCAGCGCGATGTCAAAGATGCTGCCGTGGTTGCTGACAAAACATACGCCGCCCCTGCCGGGGACATTTTCCCTGCCCGTGACAGTCAGCTTGCAGCCAATGAGCCTGATCATCAAGTGCGCCCAGCCCTGGGCGATGCGGTACATAAAAACGGACATGGGCCTGCGAAAACCCAAAAGGCTGAACAGAACGGTGATCAACCCAAAAGGGGTCAGAACCAGCATAGCAGCGACAACAAAGGCAAAACAAATAACAGTCTTAATCATAACGACATAATCCTTTCGCGGCCATTTTCCGCCCCCTCCCAGAGGAAGCCCTGTATTCCCAGCTCCCTTGCCTTATCGATATTATCAGATAAATCGTCAAAGAAAACAATCTCCCCGAATTCACAGCCAAGCTGCTTCCGCAGTATCTCATAGATTCCTGCCTCCGGCTTTATGATATTGTGCTTGCAGGAAAAAACAGCCACGTCCGCCTCGCCGAACACCGGGACGTTTTTACTGGCCCATGCAAGGAAGTCATGGGATATGTTGGAAAGAATCCCCAGGGTAAAGCCAGCGGCCTTCACGTCCCGCATCAACCGAACCGTGGCGGGGTCCACATTCTTCCAGTTGTCCATGTCGGCCTGGGCAATACGGGCAAGTTCCTCGTCCTTAAAATGAGCTCCACAGCCCGCCACTATCAAGCGGTAAAATTCAACCGCGTCATAGGAACCCCTATCCCACTCCCTGCGGTGTTTGCAGTTGAGTTCCCTAAAAGTTTCAACGGGCAGGCCGGTAAGCCGTCCCAGATCCATATCCGCCTCTGGCGGCGGGGGAAAGCAAATAACGCCGCCATAGTCAAACACGATCGCCTTTACAGCCACATTAACTCCTTGCAAAACATTGTACCTAATTTACGGGCTTTTTTACACTGGGCTAACGCTTTTTTTGGGGATCGGGGCTGCTGCCAGAAGGCAAGTGTCTTCATTGGTGCCATGCAGATTTTTGTTTTCAGCGCAAAATGATTTAGGCTCGTCGCACGTTTTAACTTCTCAAGTTTAGCATAAGCAAATATTGATGCGTATACATGATAACCTGTGTCCTTTCAGTGCGTACCGGGAAACTCCCGACACGTTCTGCTTTAAGCTCTTGCGATATTCCTCAACACCCCGCCGTTTCTCGTAGAGCGCCTTGAATTGTTCTGGCCTCCGATCCTAACAAAAAACCATCGTGCCAATCCCCTCGTCGGTGAAAAGCTCGATTAACAGGGCATGGGGTATGCGCCCGTCGATGATGTGGGCGTTTTTCACTCCGCCGTCAAAGGCAAGAGCGCAGCAATCCACCTTGGGAATCATGCCCTTGCTGATTATGCCTTCTTTTTTTAGCTGATCCAGCTCCTGGCGCATTGCCGTCTTGATAAGCGAGTCGGGATCGTCCACATTGCGGAGTATGCCCCGCACGTCGGTCATCAGCATGAGCTTTTCCGCTGAAAGGGCCGCGGCGATTTTGGCGGCTGCGGTATCGGCGTTGACGTTGAGCGGGAGGCCGTTGTCCTCGCCAATACCGTAGGCAACCGAGGAGACCACCGGGATAAAGCCGGAATCCAGCACGGAGTTCAGTACACCAGCGTCTACGTCCTTGATTTCGCCGACCAGCCCGTAATCCTCGCCGGGGATTTTCCTCGCCTTGAGCATCGCCCCGTCAATCCCGCACAGCCCGATTGCCTTTCCCCCCGCTTTCTGGATAAGTCCGGTAATGTCCTTGTTTACCTTGCCGCACAGCACCATCTGGACGATTTCCATTGTTTCATCGTCCGTGTAGCGCAGTCCGTTTACATAGCGGCTTTCCTTGCCGGTTTTTTTCAGCATGGCGTTGATCTCCGGCCCGCCCCCATGTACCAGCACGGTCCGTATGCCAACGCACGCCATGAGAATAATGTCCTGAATGACGGCAGACTTGAGCGCATCGTTGATCATGGCGTTGCCACCGTACTTCACCACAATGGTCTTCCCATGAAACCGCTGGATATACGGCAGTGCATGAACCAGCACCTCAGCCCGCACATTATTGTTAAAATCCTTCGCGCCATTACTCATTCTTAATCTTCCCTTTTCTCTCTGCTCTCTGCTCTTTGTCTTACTATGTTCTGTAGTCTCCGTTGATCTTAACGTAGTCGTAGGTAAGGTCGCAGCCCCAAGCCGTTGCCGTGCCGCTTCCGCCACCCGTGTTCACGTTGATCTCTATTTCCTCTTCCGAAAGAATCTTCTTGGCTTCATTTTCGCAAAAGCCAAGCGGCTGGCCGCTACCGAACACGGCGATTTCACCGGCAGGGCTTTTGAAACTTACGCTGGTTGTGGCGGGGTTGAATTCTGCGCCGGAATAGCCCATTGCGCAGAGTATGCGTCCCCAGTTGGCATCGGCGCCGAAACACGCCGTTTTGACGAGGCTGGAAGCGGCGACCGATTTTGCCAGAACTTCGGCGGCCTGTTCGCTGTCTGCGCCGCAAACGGTAACGGTTACCAGTTTGGTTGCGCCTTCGCCGTCCCGTGCCAAAGCCCGTGCCAGTTTGACGCAAGCCGCTTCCAGCGCCTCGGCAAAAATCGCATAGTCGGCGTTTTCCGTGGCGATGGGCGCAGCGCCCGACGTGCCGTTGGCAAGGATGATGACCGTGTCGTTAGTCGATGTGTCGCCGTCCACGGTAACTCGGTTAAAGGAACGCCGCACGGCCTGACGCAGGCTTTTTTCCAGAAGCTCGCGGGAAATTGCCGCATCGGTGGTGAGGAAACAGAGCATGGTTGCCATGTTGGGGTGGATCATTCCGGCGCCTTTTACCATGCCGCCGATTCGCACCGCAACGCCGCCAAGATCAATTTCCAGCGACACTTCCTTCTTGCGGGTGTCGGTGGTCATGATCGCCTCAAGCGCTGCGGAGTGTCCGGCTTCGTCGCCGCGCAGACTGTTCGCCAGCGCGCCCACGCTGTTTTCGATAGCGGCGATGGGCAACGGCACGCCGATAACACCGGTTGAGGCAACCGCCACGTCCTTGGGGCTGATGGCAAACTCATCGGCGGCAAGTTCCGCCATGCGCCGTGCCGAGGCAAGTCCCGCCTCGCCGGTGCAGGCGTTGGCGTTCCCCGAATTGGCGATGATCGCGTGGAGCTTGCCATTGGCGACGTGCTCCTGACTGACCAGCACGCAAGCCGCTTTTACCCGATTGGTGGTAAACATCGCCGCAGTGGTGCAGCTTTTTTCCGAATAGATAAGGGCAAGGTCCCGTTTTTTTGAGCTCGCCTTTATGCCGCACCAGATGCCGCCAGCCTTAAACCCCTTGGGCGCACAGACCCCGCCGGATATTTCTTTCACGCTTACCTCGTTAAAATAAGGCCGGAATCATTTCCAGACCGCTTGTCTCGTCAAAGCCACAAATCACGTTCATGTTCTGTACCGCCTGTCCCGCCGCGCCCTTGACCATGTTGTCAATCGCACTGCAAATGATCAGCGTAGAGCCACAGTGATCGAGATGCACCGAAATGTCGCAGTAATTGGACTGGCGCACCCGATTGGTTGCGGCGGTTACGCCCTGCGGCAAAACCCGCACAAAGGGTTCGTCTTTGTAAAAATCAGCGTAGGCGCTGCGGATGGTTGCAGCCTTTTCGTCAATTTCCCCGCTGGGCGGTCGAACTTCCGCAGATGTGCCACCGCCCCGCCAGCCTTCGGCAAGGGGAATGTAAATCGTTGAGAGTATGCCACGGTTCATGGGGGCAAGGTGCGGGGTGAAGATCAGATGCGGGGCAGGGAAGTTATGCCGCGCCGCCATCGCCGCAACGTTATGTGCAATTTCCGGCGTGTGCCGGTGCGCGCCGACCTTGTACGCGGCGACCGAATCGGCGCATTCCGCGTAATGGAACGAGCGCTGGGGTTCCCGCCCGCCGCCCGATGCGCCGGAAGCGGCATCAACGATGACGGTGGCGGATGCCGCCGCAAGCCCCTTCGCCAGCGCCGGATACACGCCCAGCGATGCGCCCGTGGGGTAACAGCCCGGATTGCCGATAACTATTTTGCCAGAGGCGGCAAGTTCTTTGATGCGCCCTCTGTTCAGTTCGGGCAGTCCGTACACCGAATGGGTAAACAGTTCGGGGTACTTGTGGGTTTTGCCGTACCATGCATGGTAGGTCGCCTCGTCATCGTCAAAACGGAAATCTGCGGACAGGTCGATAAACGGTATCCCCTTTTCGACGCAGGTTTTTGCATACTGTTCCCCAACGCCGTGGGGCAGGGCGGCGAACACCACGTCTGCGGCGGCAAGCACCCGTTCGGCATCGACCAAGGGCAGCGTTATGCGATCAAAAAAGTTCGGGTACACGTCCTCGATCTGTTTCCCCTCGAAGCTCACCGAGGAGAGTATCAGCGAGTCTACCTTGGGATGCCCCGAAAGCAGCCTGACCAGTTCCGCGCCGGCGTAACCGGTCGCCCCGATAACACCCGCCTTCACTATAGCTCCTTGTCAGCGGTGGTGGTTAGGCTGGCGTATACCTCGTCGGCAGTTTTTGCGTTTAAGAGGGATACCCGAAGCTCCCGGTTTTTAAGCTGGGCGCTGAAGTAGGAAAGGGTTTGCAGGTAGTCGGCGTGCTGGTTGTAGGCGGCGGCGATCATAAAGAGCAGGCGCACCGGCTCGTCGTCCAAGGGGTTGAAATCAACGATATCGACATGGCTGACACCGACGGAAACCACCAGATCGGTTATCGACTGGAGGCGGACGTGGGGGATGGCAATACCCCTGCCGATGGCGGTGCTCATCAGCTCCTCCCGTTTGAGAATTTCCAGGGAGAGTTCCTGGCTGTTTTTTACCTGGGGGGCCGTGGCGAGGTTTGCCGCAAGCGCAAGCAGGGCATCGCGTTTTGCCGGGTAATCGAGAAAAATCACCCGATCAGGCGAAAGGATGCTCTGCATCTGGATGGGGCTAAGGCGGTTGCCCAGCCTGCCGGCGGAAAGGCGGTCGTTGACCCACTGCTCGATTTCGGACCTCTTGAACCGCCAAACGGTGCCTATCTTCCCCGACGGAATTTCGCCCTTCTGCGCCCAGTCGTACACGGTGCGCTCGGACACCCGCAGATATTTTGCGACTTCTTCGATGGTCAGAATGCCATTTTCAATCATACTGTCTATTTTAGCACAAAACCGCAAGGAATGTCTATGTATTCAGGGGGAATGAAGAATGGGGAATGGGGATAGAGGAATGAGCAAAGAGCAAAGAGCAAAGAGCAAAGAGCAAAGAGCAAAGAGCAGTGAGGAATGGGGAATGGGTGGGCTTTACCCATTAGGTGCACATCATTAAGCGGCGTTGCTTAAATAATATATGTTAGGCGCAACATAGTCAATCGGTGCCGAATGCAGACGAATACGGTTATGGTACGCTTCAATGTACAGAAAAACCGATTGCCTGGCCTCCACAGCCGTGTGCTTGCCGTCCAGCGTTTCCACCTCCCCCTTGGGCATCCTGAAAAATGATTCGGTTGACAAATATTTTTTAGATATGGTATATTTTTCTTGGAGATGTCTAATGATAAAAAAAATATCATTTGTATTATGTGTCATAGCAATTATTTTTTCATGTAAAGGGGCTCAAACAAATAATCAATTGTTGGAAAATATCAATAAAACTATGGTATATTTTAATTATACCAAAAATGAAATATGTTTGCTTGATATAGATACAGGGGCAGTGATAAAGAGTCATAAACTTGATTTTGATGTTCAGCAATACGGTGTAGATAAATACGGTTATAGAAGCAAATGGTATTATTCAAATGGCGATAGAAATATATATTTAATGCGAAGTTATATAGATTGGAATAACCATTCAAATAATAATATAAGAATATCCAAAATAGATATTGAAACATTTGAAGTATCGGAAATATTTTATTCAACTGAAGATTTTCATAATTTTTGTGTTTTAGATGATTATTTATATTTATTGAGCCATGCTGAGCCTTCAACTGGACAATCAAATCCAGAAATAAATTATATTGTTAAATATAATTTATTAGACGAGACGCAGGAAATAATTGACTTTAATAAATTATTATCAAAAGATGAACAAATATATGCACATGATTTTTATGTAGCTGAAAATGCGATAATCCTTAATGGTTGGTATGGAAAATTGCAATTAAAGAATATATACCAATACATTAGTGTCCAAAATAAATCGCCCATCTACCATGTAAACTCCAAATAGTATTGCGACGCTAAGTTTGGTTTTGGCGGCGGGCCGCTACCGCATAGGAATTCAAAAAGCGAATTCCGT
>JAISSG010000089.1 GCA_031273185.1 Treponema sp.
GCATTTTACACGAAATAACGTTTTACTCTCCCTCCCCTATCCTTCTTGCTTTTCTCACGGCATAGCCATCATTACATGACCACGGCCAAAGGCCGTGGATTTCTAAGTTTCATTAAAAAAGCTTGGGCAGACCCGGAAAGCCCTCGTTTCTGCGGGAGCCATAAGATCGGTTCAAGCTATTACAGATTGGGGGGAACGAGGCACCGTACCTCGCGCCGATGTTGCGTTGGCTATTGCCGATTACTTTGGTGTTCCTGTCCGATGGCCTATTACTGGCATAGATGAGGGGGGTATTTCACAAGATGAAAACTCGCCGAAATACCCGAGGAGAATCGCGTTTACGTTGATGAAAGCGGGGCAAGCGAGCAGTATCAGCGCGAGCGGGGTCGGGCTTTACGCGGGAAGAAGGTTGGGGGGGATAAGGCGGGGAGTAAAGCCCCGGCGTTTGAATGCCATCGGCGTGCGTTGCTGCAGGAAGCATATAGCAATAAAACGTATGCCCATTCAACGGACAGCGAGTTCTTCGAGAAGTGGTTCACCGCATGCCTGTTAAAGAAAGTGCCTAAGGGACACGCGATAATAATGGGCAATGCCGGTTTTCATCGAAAGGGAGAGCTGGAGAGCCTTGCGGAAACGGCAGGGGTTGCGTTGCTGTTTCTGCCTGCTTATTCCCCTGATTTCAATCCAATAGAGCATTCGTGGGCCAACATGAAACGGTGGCTTCGAGACAATGAATCCCGATTCCCCGCTCTCGATTCCGCCATTTACCACTTCTTCCAATGTAAAGGTATTTAGATTAAACGACTATATTGGTCGCAGGATCTTGTTTTATTGTACCATTCGTCAAGACCATCACGAGAAACAAGAATATTCGGACCTGTATAAGCATTATTGAAAAATTTACCTTGAAATTTTTCCCTTGCATACAGAAAACATTCTCTTTTAAGTTCCCTATCAGTAAGCCCTTTTTCATGGTCATTTTCAGCTATGCTATTATTCACTTTTCCATCCTTGCTTTTTCACCGCTCCCATCCTAACATATACTTTCTTTTTATGCCCGTTCTTGTCAATTATGACTTTTCTGGTCGGGGCCACGCAAAGGCGGCAGCCATCGAAAAACCCTGGCGTACCATTGCGGCTAACGGCACTGCCTGTAGCGTAGCCACCTTCACTTTTCCCGCCGCCCCATTCCCTGTCTTGGCTAATAACTTTTTCGCTTTAGGTATTGCCGCAGCTTGTCCGCCACCTCGCCGAAGTCGAGCGGTTTTCCAACGTGATCGTTCATGCCCGCTTCCAGGCATTTTTCAACGTCCTCCTTGAAGACGTTGGCTGTCATGGCGACTATGGGGATATCTTTGGCTTTGGGCAGGCCAAGCGCGCGTATGCGGCGGGTGGCTTCAAGGCCGTCCATTTCGGGCATCTGTATATCCATGAAAATCAAATCGTAGCGTTCAGGGTTGGCGCTGAACATTTCCACTGTCTTGGTGCCGTTCTCCGCGCAGTCAATCTCAATCCCCGCGCCTTCCAGCATCGTTATCACAATCTCGCGGTTGATTTCGATATCCTCGGCCAGCAGCAGGCGGTATCCGGCAAAGGATTCCGGCTGCCCGTCCGCCGCGTCTTTCGCTGCCCGGGGGGCCGCGATCGCGAAATGCCTGTTAATGCAGTCTACTATCGTGGAAGGAAACAGGGGCTTGGGCAAAAAGTCGTCAACGCCGACTGCCTTGGCGTCATTTTCAATCGCGTTCCATTCAACGGCGGAAATCATGATGATGACCGAATTATCGGCCCCCCGCTCCTTTATTTTGCGGGACAGCTCGATGCCGTTCATGCCGGGCATTTTCCAGTCGATAAAGAAAATGTCGTGCGACCCTTCAGCGACAAGCCGCAGCGCCTCCTCTCCGCTGGAAGCGGTGTCGCAGGCGATTTTTAGCTGTTCCGCAAGGCCGGCAAACCATCCCAGTATTTCAGGATCGTCGTCCACCGCGAGCATCCGGACGCTGTCCAGGGCCACGCCCGACGGGAGCGGGCTTGCCGCCCTTTCCTGTGCGCGCCTGACCTGGACGGTAAAGAAAAACGTGGAGCCCTTGCCCCATTCCGACTTGAGCCAAATGCTGCCGCTCATCAGTTCGACAATGTGTTTCGAGATGGCAAGCCCCAGCCCGGTGCCGCCAAATTTGCGAGAGGTGCTGTTTTCCGCCTGCTCGAAAGAGATGAACAGGCGCGCCTGCTGCTCCTCGGTAATGCCGATGCCGGTGTCCGTGACCTCCATCCTAAGCGTGCAAATTTCATTTTCCTCTTTGTCCAAATACGCGCTGAGGCGTATCGAGCCTTCTTCCGGCGTAAATTTCACCGCATTGGACAGCAGGTTGGTTATCACCTGCGCCAGCCGCTGGTCATCGCCCATGAGGAACGGGGGGATGCTGCTGTCAAGGTAAACCGAGAAGTCCTGCCGCTTTTCATCCACCCGGTAATTGATAATGCTGACAACCTTCTGCACCAGCTTCTCAAAGTTGAACTCGACAACGGATATATCAAACTTGCCCGCCTCGATTTTTGACATTTCAAGTATGTCGTTGATGATGCCCAAAAGATGGTTGGATGCGTCTTCTATCTTTTCGAACGCATAGTTCTTTTTTTCCAGGTTGGACGCGGATTTGCCTATCGTCGTCATGCCGATGATGGCGTTCATGGGGGTGCGAATCTCATGGCTCATGTTCGACAGGAAATTGGTCTTGGCAAGGCTTGCCGACCGGGCGTTCTCCAGCGCTGTCTCCAGTTCCTTTTGGAGCCGGATCATTTCCGTTATGTCGTCAATGCTGCCCACCACGCCGGATATCATGCCGTGGCTGTCAAAGATCGGCGAGGTGTGCGCGCGGAGCACCCTGCCGGCGGATTCGGAAATCCAGCTATGGGGCCCTTTGGCGAATGCCTTCCGCACGTTTTCGGCAAGGGCCATTTCCGGAAATTCCCGCTCGGCAGCGTCAATTGTCTTGCCTTCCATGAACGGCGGCGTGACGCCTAGCACGTCGAGGTACAGGCCGTTGAACAGGGTAATGACGCTATCCTTGTCCACGCTCCAGATAATGCCGGAGTAGTTGGATACCACCGCCTCCAGCCTGGCCGCGGAGTTGCGTATGTTGACGGTCATTTCGTTGCGCAGCAGGGCGTTTGCTATCAACAGGCTGGCGGAACGGAGTATTGATTCCTCGTTCTCGGTAAACTCCCGTTCCTGGCGGCAGTCGTCAAAGCCAACGAATCCCCAGAAATAATCCTGCACGAACACTGGCACCACCAGGATCGACAGGATGCCCTGGGGCGAGAGACGCTCCTGCTCCGTGGCAGACATGTTGCGAACCATGCTGTTAATGCTTCGCCCTACGGCAAGCGTATTCTCCCAGCCTGGCACGGCTTCGCCGTACGGGATGTCCACCGTGTACTTGTTGCCCTGCTGCGGCTCGGCGCTTTCCGACCATTCGTACAACTGGGTGCAGCAGAGCTTGTCGTCCTTAAGATGGTTTTTCCAGATGTACATGCGGTCGGTGTCCACGGCCTTTGCTATCATGCCCATGCATTTCCACAGGTTGGCGACAAATTCGTCAATCTCGGACCGCAGGAGTATGGACGCAACCTGGTTAATCGTCTGCAGCATGGCGTCCCGCAGATTAATTCCCTGCATCATCCGCTTGTACGCGCGGAGATCCCTCGTATACGCGGCGACAACGTATTCTTTGCCATAGCTGATCCGCACCAGCGTAATCTCGCACTGCACCGGCGTGCCGTCCAGCATCTGGTGCACCCACTCAAAGACGCGCAGCCCGTCTTCAAACGCCTTCCTGACATGTTCCACCACTTTTTCCGACGAGAGCCGCCCGTCCGGCTGGTATTCAGGGGAAAGCTCGAAAAACCTGTCCAGGTATTCCTGCTTGTTCTTCAGGTTATACAGCTTGGCCGCCGCCTCGTTGCAGAGGACGTTGTTCAGGTTCTTGTCCCAGAGGCTGCAGCACAGGGGTGTCGCGTCCATCATGAGCTGCACCCGCTCGTGGGCTTCTCTTACCTCAACCGCCTGGGCGTGCCGGTTTACGGTGCTGACCATCATCAGGCTTCCCGATCGCAGGATGCTGACCTCCTCGCCGTCAAAGAAACGCTCCTGGTGGCAGTCGTCGAAACTGACAAACCCCCAGAAATGGCCGTGGAGATACACGGGTATCCCCAAAACCGATTGCAGGCCGTTGGGCCTCAGCAGGCCTTGCGCTTGTTCCGGCAGGCTGCTCACGGGGCCGTTTACGCAGTTGCCTTTCAGGAATTCGTCGTACCATTGGGGATTTTCCTGGTAAGGGTGACTGGCACCGACGGAAAAGGGGTTGCTGTCCCGGCCTGTCTCGTTCATCCAGCAGAACAGGTGGGAATACCACAGCACCCCGTCCTTCGCCTCGTTTTTCCAGATATGGATGCGGTCGATGTCCATGCACTTTGCCATAAGCTCCATGCCTTCCTCAAGCGAGGATTCAAAGCCCTCGTCGTCTGCCGGGGAAAGCAGCACCTCCGCCATCCTGTTCACCGCGCACAACAGCTCCTCCCTGCGCTCCAGGTCGCGCGCGGCCCGCATCATGGACTGGTTGTAGGCGTTGAGGCGGTCCCGCATCTCCCATATCGTCTGCGCCAGATCGCCAATCTCGTCGTCCCTGTCCCTGCCGAATATGTCGCCCGTGCTGGCCCCCGACAGGCTTTTGGTCAGGCTGTCCAAGGGGTGCAGCACGATACGCCGCATCAGGACGCTGGTGACCAGGGTATACAGAACGAACGCGGAAAGCATGGCTGCCAGGAGCGGCAGGAAGTTCATGGCGCTGAACAGGGAATTGCTGTTAAAAAAAGTTACCACCGACCAATTCGAATTGGGAATCGGCGCGATGGAGGCATAGCCGTAGGGCCTCCTTGGCAGCTTGATAACCTCCGGCTGGGCATCGGGGCTGAAAAAACCGTCAATGCTTTTTAGATAGGAATCTATCGCCCGCAGAAACGCCGGATCGGCGCTTGAGTCATGGATGTACCTGTTATTTTCCTCTTCGAAATTATTATATAAAGTGCTGTCCAACTGGATTACGCCGTGGCTGTTAATGACATATCCCCTCATGCTTTGGGCATCGTACAGGGAAAACATCTCGTCAAGCACCGCGTCGATTTTCAGGCCGGAGCAGAACACGCCTGCTATGTTTCCGTCGGACACAACCTTGTGGTTTATCCACAGGCGCCACCGCTGGGAGAATTTGTCTATGTCGATGTTAAAAACATAATCGTTATCGGAATTGACGCACTCAAAAAACCATGCGTCCATGGGCTCCGACGGGTCAAGTTTCGCTCCCGGGATGAAGCCGGTGATGATCGCCTCGCTGTCAACAGAAAATTCGTCCAGCGACTCGTAGATGCCGAAGTACAGCTCCGTGCTTTGCAGGAGGCCTGCGTAGTCCATCATCTCGTTATACGCCGCGATCTTCTTCTCCTGGTTCCCCTCGTCGGCAAACCAGTCGGTGACAACCTTTGAGCGGGACACTTTCCGAACAAGGGCAAGGTCCTCGCTAATATAGGTGCTGAAACTTTTTACTGCCTCGATTGAATAGAGATGGGCAAAATCTTTCGCCGCGCTGTCTGTCACCCGCTTCACCATTACATCTGACACCACCGCTATCAGGCAAAGAATCAGCAAGAGAAGAAGCATACTGGTATTGCGTACGCGCGCGGCAATCCTTATTTTTTGAGCAGGCTTGCCCGCAAATGCGTCATTGCCCATCATCACATATTTTTCTCACTGATTCTCCGCTATCCATTTTTCCACCAGCTCCGACAAAATAGGTATAAGCTGCTTTTTCCGGGACACCACCCCCTTGAGTTCGTAGACTTCCTCGGCGGCGGCTGGGTAGCTAATGCAACTGGCGAACGTTTTTTTCCCGATTACGAAGAGCAGCGAATCCAGCACGGTCACGTCCGTAACCAACAGCGCGGCAAAGAGATGGTCTTTGGCGGCCTGCGCCTCCTCCAGGGCGGCGACGATTTCGTCCCGGCGCTCGACCAAAGCCCCCGCGTTGTCAATCTCGATCTGGCTTACGACAAAGGACAGGCCATGCTCCGTGTACTCCTTCATGTCCATGGCGATAATCTCCTTAGCCGACAGCGAATTGATCTGGCTTGCCGCAGCCAGCAGGTCCTGGCTCAGGCTTTTGATGTCAAGGCCGGTAATCGAGGACAGGTAGTCGGCGGTTTCAACGTCGGTTTCCGTGGTCGTGGCCGATTGCAGCGACAGCGTGTCGGCAAGGACGCCGCACAGGAGGATCGACGCTATGCTCTTTTCCAGCGGTACCTTCTGCTCGCGGTACAGGTTGGTGATGATCGTGCAGGTGGCCCCCACCACCCGGTTGATGAACGTAATCGGGTAGCGGGTGGAAAGGTTGCCCAGCCGGTGGTGGTCGATCACCTCAAGTATCTTGTAGTTCTCGATTCCCTCGATGGCCTGGCTCTGCTCGTTGTGATCGACCATTATCACCTCGACGTTCGGCTCCTTGGTCAGGTCGCCCTCGAAGATAACCCCAGCTACCCTTCCCTCGTTATCGACGATCGGTAGGTGGCGGGAATGGGCCTTTGACAGGGCCTGGCGGAAACCCCGCACGGTATCGTGCAGTTTCACGACGGGGGCGGAGGTGTCGCCCAGAACCCCCACCGCCACCGAATAGATGATCAGCATCGCCGTGGAGGAGGTGTCGAAGGGGCTGACCAGCACCGTTACCTGTTTTTGCTCCGCCAGTTCAATCAGTTCCTTGGAAAGGGTGTTTCCGCCGGAGAGGATAAGCGCCCGCACCCCCAGATCGATGCAGTACCTCTGGATGTCCCAGCGATCCCCCACGATAACCAGGGCGTTTTCCACCCGCTCCGTGTGGATGTACTGGCGGAAATACGCCGTGTACGAGGCGGCCACCACGATGGGCGACTTTATCACCTCAGCACCGTTGAACAGGGTCAGCGGCTGGGCGTGGATAGTCGCCGACAGATGATCCAGCGACAAGGGGAAAACGGATTTCTTGCGGGGGTTGATGTTGGCGATGATGAACTGGGCAAAGCCCTTGTGGTGGAACATGCTCTTGTACACGCCGTCCTTGTCCACGACGGGAAGCACCTTGAGGTCGTCTCTTTGCAGGATTTCCAGGGCGTTCCACACGCTGTCGTCCTCGTTGATCGTGACCGGCGCGCCGGAAACGTAGTGCTCCGCCTTGGGAACCAGGTCCGGCAGGAACTCCGGCAGGGGCACGGCGAAGCGGTTGAAGATGTACTCGGTCTGCGGGCTGACTTTCCCCGCCCTGGCAGCGACGCAATTGCCCTGCCCCTGAATCTGCTTGAGCCGCGCATACGCCGCCGCCGAGACGATAGAATCCGTGTCCGGGTTACGATGCCCGATAACGTAAATTTTTTTCTGTTCCATGAGATAATATATATCAGAAAACCAGCGTAAATGCATCCCTTTTGGGAATAGGGGCGAGGGATTGGGGACTGGGGGAGCAGGGAGCAAAATTACCTCCGCGCAAGGGCAAAATCATCCTGGCATCTGCCTTTTACAGAACACTGGGAGGGTTCAAGGCTATTGCATCTTTCGCTGCCGTGTTACAATGCGCCATGCGGTACTACAGCACGAGGAACAAAAACGCCCCGGTGAATTTTGCAACGGCTGCCCTCGCCGGTCTTGCGCCGGACGGCGGGCTGTTTGTCCCGGAGGAAATACCCCAATATCCCCCGGCAGTACTGTCCTCGCTGGGGACGATGGACTACCCCGACATTGCCTTCGAGACCATCAAACCCTACGTGCAGGGCGAAATGCCCGATTCCGTGCTGGAGGACATCGTCCGCACGGCCTACCCCTTTGCCGCGCCCCTAGTCGGCGTTGGTGACCGCTTTGTCCTTGAGCTGTTCCACGGGCCGACCGCCGCCTTCAAGGACTTCGGCGCACGGTTCATGGCCCGGGCCTTTGCCTGGCTTCGTCGCGGCGAGGACAGGCCCCTGCGGATTCTTGTCGCAACCTCCGGCGATACCGGCGGGGCGGTAGCCGATGGCTTTTTCGAGGTGCCCGGCATTTCCGTTACCGTGCTTTACCCCAAAGGCAGGATAACGCCGCTCCAGGAACGGCAGATCGCCGGTCTCGGCAAAAACATTTCCGCCCTTGCCGTCGAGGGCAGCTTTGACGACTGCCAGCGATTGGTAAAAACTGCCCTTGCCGACGACACCCTCAGAAAGAGAACGGCGCTCTCTTCGGCAAACTCGATCAACATCAGCCGCCTCATCCCTCAGGCAGCGTACTATGCCGCCGCAGCGGGCAGGGCGTTTGCCGGTAAAACCGATGACGATGGAGAAGCAACTCCGAGAATGGGGAATGGGGAATGGGGACTAGGGACTAGGAAAGAGGTCTTCCCCCAGTCCCTAAACCCCAGTCCCCAGTCCCCAATTACCCTCTGCGTTCCATCGGGCAACTTCGGCAACCTTACCGCCGGACTCTACGCCATGAAAATGGGCGCACCGATACGGCAGTTTATCGCCGCCACCAATGCCAACAAAACCGTGCCCGATTATCTTGCATCGGGCAAATATCAGGAACAGCCATCGCAAGCAACCATTTCCAACGCAATGGACGTTGGCGCGCCGAGCAACTTTGAGCGCATGGCGGCGCATTTTTCGTGGGAGGAAATGCGGCGGATCATACTGGGCGTGTCGGTAACGGATGAGGAGACGCGGGAGACCATTGCGCGGGTGTATCACGAGGCGGGCTATTTCCTCGACCCGCACAGTGCCGTTGGCTGGAAAGGCGTGGACAAGCTTAAATATGCCGCTGCGCCCATTGGCGTGCTTTGCACGGCGCATCCGGCGAAGTTCAGCGAAACCGTCGAGCCGCTGATCGGCGCTGCGCCGATTCCCGCTTCCCTTGAACGTGCAATGCAGCGGGCGGTGCACTCGCAAACGATTCCCGCCGAATACCCTGCGCTGCTGGAGGCATTGTCATGAAAAACTGTCCCTGCGGTTCAGGTCGCCCCTATTCCGACTGCTGCGAGCCGTACATCAGCGGCAAGGCACAGCCCCCCACCGCCGAAGCGCTCATGCGCAGCCGCTACAGTGCCTACGTTGAGCACGCAATCGATTACATCATCGACACTTGCGTCCACCGTGGCAAGGACGACATCGACTACAAGTCAACCCGCGACTGGAGCGAGCAGTCCACATGGCTGGGGCTTAAAATCGTCGCCGTCGAGAAGGGCGGTCTCGCCGACAACGAAGGTATTGTCGAGTTCGAGGCTTCCTACGAGCGCAACGGCTTGAAGGACGTTCACCGGGAAAGGGCGAAATTTAAAAAGGACACCGAACGCTGGCTTTACGATGAAGGCCATGTAACGCCGCTGACCATAGTCCGCACCGGTCCCAAAACGGGGAGAAACGATCCGTGTCCCTGCGGATCGGGCAAGAAGTTTAAGCACTGCTGCGGAAGGTAGGGAACAAAGAACAAAGAGCAGATAGGAAAGAGCAAAGAGTTTTTATGAAAAATAGGCTGATAAATATATGCGCCTTCATAACCATGTTAGCTATTTTTGTCAGTTGTTCTGTGATTAAAAAAAATGTGGTGACAAATAATCGGCAAAGCAATATAACTGATTTCTTTTTTGTTGAAATAATGGATGGAAATACGGGTTTGTCATTTCACAGGGAAAAATATGAAGTGATAGATATGTTTGGCGAACCATTGGATATTAATGTAACAGAAGTTTCCTTTAATTTGGCTGGCGGAATGATAATTGAAAAACATGGATTAATCTATGATGATTTTATCCATATTTATTATGTCTTTGAAGATGGCACAATATTTTACGAAGGGTTTATTATAGAAAAAAGACTGGAAAGACTAAAAACAATAACCATAGGGGATACATCTGATAAATTACTGTTAACATTTCCCGATAAATACTACATATGGGATAAAAAATATCAGTTTTTATACCGACCCCGTGATATGTGTAATACAGTTTGTAATACAAGATACGGTAATAAAAAAGATTTTTGTGAGTTTTTTATTGTTATAATGTTAACGATGTCACTTCTTTAAATGACTTAGAACCAATATCATAAACCATAATGCACTTACAGCGATATAAAACCCAAATAATTTTGATGAAAAAGGATGTAATATCGCAGTAAATATTTTAGATTCAAATTTTAATGTTTTTCCAAAAGAATATTTCACAAGACGTTGTCTTTTTGTGAAAAATCCAATAAATAGTATTACAATTATTTCAACAATAATTATTATAAATTTATAAGTTATACCAAAGTTAAATATTTTACCAAAGGGAAATATAAAAAAAATCGAAATACCGACAACCATTATTATGTCAAAAACCAAATGAAATAAAATATTCTTTCGTTTCATATCTTGCTGTTTTATTTCATCGCTGACCTCAATATCATTTTTCCATAAGTAATAATGAACCCAAAAATTAGTTATGTAAGAAACCACAAACACATGAACAAAATAGAAAAGTGTGTATATACCGAGAGCCAGCATCATTGTTTTTCCTTAAATACTGTATCTCTCGGCGGCGAACAATTTCGTTGCATGCATGACCCGCCCTGCCTCTACCTCAGTGCCGCTACTGCGGCGTTGACCTCCGCTTCACAGGAACGCATGGCGATGATTGTTTTTTCGATGAGGGTGTCTAACTCCCAGCCGAGAATAGCCGCGCCTCTTTCGATGACCGGGCGGGAGCAGCCGGCGGCAAAGGCCGGTGTTTTGAATTTCTTTTTCACGGATTTAACGTTCTAGGTAACTGACGGTTTGGGCAGGTTAAAGGACTTTGCGTAGCAAATGTCCCCTGCCCAAACTGTGGCGGAGAGAAAACCGTGCAGAGGGCGTGCCCGAACACGGTTTTTCGGAGCCCAAAATGCCCGAACAGGGCATTTTGCAGTTACCGTTTGTTATATGCCGTAATTTTTGCTTTCTATACCTTTTTTAAATGAGCAGCAAGACACCAGCCTTTTGATGAATCTGATGTAGTTACATAAAACCAATTTCCAACTGCCTGTTGAAAATAAACTTTTTCATCAGCTTTGAGCGGTTTTACTACATATTTACTTTCATCTGGCTCACCTCTTAATGGAGTATTTGTAATGACTATATATTCATCATTAACTCCTACACTAGAAAGTGAAATACTGTTAGAAGGTAAAATACTGCTAGAATTTGCTCCTGAGGAACTTCCTGTATTACCTTTCATGGATTCAAGAATGTCACCATTGTTTAGAAGAATAAAAGGAATAGCTAGACCAACGTTAACGAGGAAATGACTAATGATACCTCCAAGGATTGACACTATGAGCACGGCGATCCCATAGGGTCTCAAGGGGTGACCGGAAGAATAATATCCACCACTTTCGTAGCTAATCATGATTATTCCTCCAATTATTCCAGCAATAGCACCAATCCATACTAGTGCCAACAGCACCTTTCGGTAAGTTTCCATTCTTTGTCTTATTTCTGCATTATTTCCCATTTTAGCCACCTTTTACGTTTAAAGTCCGTTTGACTATTGTTTATTATACCAAAAGGTATAATTATTATTTTATTCAAAAACAACACTATTGTCAATTGTTTCTGAAAAATAATTCAAAAATTATGGCATATAACTTCCATGTCCATGACGCTCTTTGAAGGCCGGATAATCGCCGCCGCCCAGACAAGGCCGGTAAGCTCGTCCGCAGCAAAGAGAATTTTCTCCATGAGGTGTTCGGGCGCGACATCCACGGCGGTTAAACCGTAACCGTGGCTACACACGGCGTGTATGAGTTCGTCGCTTGCGCCGCCCGCCCGTAGCAACTCCGGCGCTTTGACGCAGTGCTGATCGGGGAACTGCTCGAAATCGATGTCGTGTAACAGTCCCACTATGCCCCAGAATTCTTCCTCGCCGCCAAAGCCCTGATCCTTGGCGTACCATCGCATGACCCCTTCCACGGTCAGGGCGTGCTGCAAGTGAAAGGGGTCTTTGTTGTATTGCCTCAGCAGTTCCCAAGCCTGCTGCCGATTGATGTTTGCTTTCATGAATATCAATCAACAATGAGCAATGAGCGAGAAATCATTTTGCATTCCTCATTCCTCATTGCCCATTCCTCACTTTGTTAGTAGTTTTCCGCACGAATCTGAAAGTACGCTTTCGGGTGCTTGCAGACCGGGCAGGCATCGGGGGCCTTCTTGCCGATGACGATGTGGCCGCAGTTGCCGCACTGCCATGTCTCGTCGCCGTCGCGGGAAAACACCAGGCCGCCGTTGATGTTGGCAAGGAGCTGGCGGTAGCGTTCCTCGTGTTCTTTCTCGATTTGCCCCACCTGCTCAAACAGGGCGGCGATCTGGGCAAAGCCCTCTTCTTTTGCGGTCCTGGCGAAACCGGCGTACATGTCGGTCCACTCGTAGTTTTCGCCGTCGGCGGCGTCCTTGAGGTTCTCCGTGGTAGCGGGCACGTTGTCGCCGTGGAGGAGTTTGAACCAAATTTTTGCGTGCTCCTTCTCGTTCAGCGCAGTCTCGCGGAATATCGCCCCGATCTGCACGTAGCCGTCTTTTTCGGCCTTGGATGCGTAATACTGGTACTTGGTATGCGCCTGGGATTCCCCGGCGAAAGCCGTCTTCAGGTTTTGCTCGGTTTTCGAGCCTTTCAATTCAGCCATGATTTCCTCCATAAAAAAAGCAATATTCGACAAAGTAATATTCTACATGGTTTTTTTCCTTTGTCTACCAAGCCTTTTAAGTTAAGTATAGAAATTTTCTAACGGCGTTACTGTTTTTCTATCCGGCACGATTCCAGTTCCTTGAGGCGCTGCTCGTCAAGCCTTACGTGAAGGTTCTTTTCCTGCGTGGGGATCACCAGCCCCCTGGGGCCGTTCTTCGCCCGGCGGAGGTATTTTACCTGGGTGTAGAACAGGTCCCCCTCGCCCGAGTTCCGTCCCTTCGAGTAAAAAATCGCCAGGTTTCCCGCGTCCAGGAGTATGTCCAGGGGAAAAGTCTTGCCGGGCCGCTGCCTGATAAACACGTAGGCACCGGGAAAGTCCCTGGCGTGGAGCCACAGGTCGCCGCCCTTTACATGGCGACGAAGCAAGGCATCATTTTCGGCAGCGTCCCTGCCCACAATTAGCACCCACTCGCCGCGCCTGAACGAAAGACCGGGCCGTTTTGCATCCCGATCAACCGCGCCCTTGGGTTTCGCCCCGCCGGTTTTAAGGAGCTTCGCCAGAACCAGGGGATTCTCCTCGGCCAAAAGCCGCGCCAGCTTTTGCTCGATCTCGCCAAGCTCCCTCTCCCCGGCCTGTATTTCCGAGCGGACATCGGCAAGGCCCTTTTTCGCCTTCGAGTACTGGCCGTAATACAGCTCCGCCTGCGCCGAGGGGCCTTTGTGGGGGTCTAGCTTTATTCGAATCTTGCCACCGGCACCCGCGTCACTGGCGAAAAAATTGTCCGCTTCCAGCCACTCGTCGCCCGGCCTGATGACAGCGATGTTGGCGAGGATAATATCCCCGTACTCTCTCAGGCGATCAGCGGCGGCGAATTCCGCCTCTTTTGCCCGCAGTTTATCCAACGCCGCCTGCAAGCGGGCCATGCTGCGCTCGCAGTTTCGCCGCGCCTGTTCCCGCAGAGCTTCAAGGGAAAGGGCGCCACCCCGCTCGGCGTACCAGGCATCTATCTTCTCGTTAAAGGAGCCGGAAGCACTGCCGGCAAATTCCCGGATCGCGTACTCACGCCCCCTTCCCTCTCCCCCCTTTTCTCTTTGCTCTTTGCTCTCTTCTCTTTGCTCTTTGCTCTCTTCTCTTTTCTCTTCTGGTGTATAACGCCCGCCCGAAACCTCCCCCTTTTTCGGCAGGCGGCGCATGGCGTCCAGCACGTTGCCCTCGTCGTCGGTGACGATGCAATTCGCCGCGTTCGACCACAGCCTGGCGTACAGGCGGAAGCGGTTGCCCCCCCTCCTCACCAAAAGCCGCACGATGCGGTTGTCACCAAGCTGCGCCGCCTCCTCTATCCAGCCGTTGACAATCCTTGAATTGAGAAACTGGGCAAAGCGCAGCGGCCTGTCGCTTTTGGGCAGGGGCCTGAAGGTCTCGTGCATACGGCATGCGCCGGGGTTCAGCGCGATAAGCAACTGCCTTGTCGTGCCTTTCTTGTGCAGGCGCAGGCCGAGAACGTCAAAGGCGCTCTGCGCCGCCCCCTGAATCTGCGCCCCCGCCAGATCAAGCTCGTCAAGGATGAGGTTAATTTCTTTCCAGTTTAACGACATACCAAGGCTAGAGAGCTATTAACAACAAGCAATGTCGTTGGCCGCAATCTTCCATTTGCTCACTGCTCATTGCTCGTTGCTCATTGTTCATTGCTCATTCGTTTGGCAAGCCAAAAAACCGGTTGGAGTTCTCCCAGAGCTGGGCGGCAAGCGCCTCCGTCTCCATGTCAAGCATTTTCGCCAGGCACAGCGCGATCTCCGGCAGGTATTTGGGCATGTTCCGCTTGCCCTTCTGCCGGGTCGGCACCATGAACGGGCTTTCCGACTCGATAAGCACCCGGTCAAGGGGCAACTCCGGGATAGTCTCATGGAGGTTGCGGGCGTTTTTATAGGTAAGGTTGCCGGCAAAGGAGAAGTACAGGTTCAGCTTCCGCGCCTCCCTCGCATAGGCAGCGTCCTCCGAATAGCAGTGCAGCACCCCGCCCCTGGGCGGCAGCCGGTCGCGCAGGATTTCCAGCACGTCATGGCCCGCGTCCCGGTTGTGGATGATCACCGGCAGGTTGAGCTTGGCGGCAAGGTCAAGCTGGGTGATAAACAGCTCGATCTGGGACTTCTTGTCGCCGAACTTGCGGAAGTAGTCCAGCCCGATCTCCCCGATGGCGACAACCCTGGGAAGCTGCACGCCCTGCTCAATCGTTTGCTGCCAGTTTCTGCCGGGGTTCTGCACCTCCGATGGGCTTACCCCGACAGCGTGGTAAACGTTCGCCGACGACTTGAGGTTCTCGTACACACGTGCAAAGTCATGGAGGCTGTTGCAGATGGAGACAATCCGATTGACGGAAACCTGGCGGGCCTCCTGTATTACAATGAGCTGCTCGATAGGGTCATCAACAATAAGCCCCAAATGGGCATGAGTATCAAAATACTGCATCGCTTTATTCCAAAAGATATGATAAACATACCACCCGTCCGCTCACAAGACGCAACTGACCTGCGGCG
>JAISSG010000124.1 GCA_031273185.1 Treponema sp.
TCGTGCCGGAGTATGCGGCGTTGCCGACCGACGTCGCCCCCGCCACGGTGAAGAACCCAGCCGCCACGCCGTCGAAAGTGAAGCCCGCCTTGGCCTCCAGGGTAATGGTTGCCGTGTACGCGGTTTCGGCGGCAAACGCGCCCGAGACCTCGGGGCTCCACGCCACGGCTCCCGTGTACTGCGCCGTCTCGGTAATTGCCGCCACCGGGGCCGCGAAGGCTTCCGGCGGGGTAACGCCGGGTATGGCCGCGATGCTAACGGTGACAGGGATACCGCAGGTTACCGGGAACGCCGCAGTTACCGTGTAAGAATTCGCGGCGTTGCTGGCCGATGTTGCCCCCGCGACGATGAAAAAGTTGGCCGTTACGCCGTCAAAAGTGAAGCCATCTTTGGCCTCCAGGGTAATGGTCGCCGTGTACTCGGTTTCGGCGGCAAACGCGCCCGAGACCTCGGGGCTCCACGCCACGGTTCCCGTGTACTGCGCCGTTGCGCCAATCGCCGCCACCGGGGCTGCGTAGGTTGCCGGCGGGGTAACGCCGGGTATGGCCGCGATGCTAACGGGGACGGGGCCGCCATTGCCGCCACTGGGCGAGGAGCAGTCGATGAAAGCCAACGCGACAATCGCGGCAAACGCCAAGGCCGCCGCGATTTTACGTGTGTTAATAGAATCCTCTCCTTAACAATTTAACCATGTTTTTCATGCAAATCCCCTTTGCGGTGTTTTTGCCGGCTCCACATGCTTTACCTACTCCACTTTGAACCGGGTGACCTCTTTAACCAGGATATCGATGTTCTCCTTGTTTTTGTCGCTTATCTCGCTCACCTGGGTTACCGCGGTGTTGATCTGATCCGCGCCTGTGGCCATCTCGTTCATGCCGCCGGTGATTTCCTGTGTTACCAGTTCCAGGTTTTTGCTTTCCTTGATCACTTCCTTGCTGCCTTCAAGCATTTCCGTGGCCCCGGATTTTACCTGATTGGTAATGTTGTTGAGTTCGCCGACGGCGTCCAGTATCTGCTTGCTGCCCGCCCCCTGCTCTTCCATGGCGTTTCTGACATTCTCCTCCTGCAGCGCCACGGTTTTTACTTCGGTGTCGATCACCTCGAATTTCTTCAGAACGTTATCGGTTGATTTGCCGATTTTGTCGATGGATTCTTTTATCTTCTTGAGTACCGTGGAGATGGTCTTGGACTGTTTCCCGGAATTTTCGGCGAGCTTGCGGATTTCATCGGCTACCACCGCGAAACCTTTTCCCGCTTCCCCCGCGTGGGCCGCCTCAATGGCGGCGTTCATTGAAAGCAGGTTGGTCTGGCTTGCGATATTTTGCATCACCGAGTTAATCTCCAGAAGGCCCTCGGATTCCCGGGCAATTTCCTGGATATCCGTGACCACTTCCTGCAGGCTGCTCTTGCCAACCTCGGAAGCGTCGGTCAGATCTTTGACGTTCTCCGCGTTTTTAATGAGGCTCTGCGTTACGGAATTGATATTGGCCAGCATCTCCTCGATGGCCGAAGACGAGCGGGATACGGTTTCACGCTGGGTGTCCACATGGTTGGAAAGCTTGTCAATGTTGACGGTCACCTGTTCCATTGTGGCGTTGGTTTCGGTGACGCTGGCGCTCTGGTTAATGACCCGGTTCTTGATGCTCTGGATGTTGGCGGTAATCTGGTTGACCGCCGCGGCAGTTTCATTCATATTATTGGACAGCTTGCTGCCAATATCAGAGAGGGATGCCGCCTGGTTTTTTATGGTGGTAATGAGCTTCCGTATTTTTTCCAGGGTAGAGTTAAAGGAGCGGCTTATATTGCCGATTTCATCCTTGCTCTCGGCAGCCAGGGTTGGGGTAAAGTCTCCTTCGCCAACGACCGCAAAGACCGCCTCCATGGACTTAAGGGGGGCCATAATGGAGCGGGACACAATAAAAATAATAATGGTAACAACTGCCAGTACGATTATGCCAAGTATAATTAAAATCATGGTCATTCGGTAAACCGGCGCCAGGACGGTCGCTTCAAACACGATTATTGCTACCGCCCACGGGGTAATCGAGTTCCCGACAGTAATCGGATGCGTTGTAAGGCCGACAGTGGCGTTGAGCGCGGGCGAGAAAATTTTCGATGTCAGATCTTTGCCGGACGTTACCGCGTCAACAAAAGTGTTCATAAATGCCCCGAGCATATCCGCCTCGGTCTCCCGCATTTGTTTTCCCAGCCGCGACGGATCGGGATGGGTTACGATTAACCCGGTGTGGCTGAATACCGCTGCGATCCCGTTGCCATAGGGGTGGATATCCGAGGTAATGATCTGAATCTCCGTCAGCGCCAGGTCTATTCCGGCTACCCCTATTACCCGCCCGTTATTGACAACCGGAACGGTAAGGCTGGTGATGAGCACCTGCTCCCCTCCCACATTTTCAAAATAAGGCTCTATAATCCCCTCCTTGCCTGATCTAAAGGAAACCCGGTAATAATCTTCCGCGCCAAAATCTCCCAGCGTATCAAGCGTTACTCTCCCGTTTACATTTTGGTAGTAACTTCCGAACCTTCCCGAGGAGTCGGTTCCGGGCGTATTGGCATAGGCGGCGTCCCTGCCGTCAAGGGCATTGGCTTCAAACCCCGCCCAAACCCCCACATAGTGGGGATTCGCTTCACACAGGGCCTTCAGCATAAAGTTAAGGGTAGCCCTCCGTTCTCCGGGGGCAATTTCATCAAAACGGCCCGCAACCTGGGCGATAGAGCGAATCTGGTCCAGGGGAATTTCCAGATATACCTTGCATTCGCTGGCGGTATTCAAGGCGATATTATTGACATTTTCGTCCGAGATAGCGGTGCTCTGCCTTGACGCCAACACCAGCGCGCTGACAGTGAAACCGCCGATGCCAACCAGATTAACCGCTGTGATGATGACCATCAATTTCATTCCGATTTTCATAACATCCCCCTTTTTAATGCCTCCCCGGCATAAACGCATACCAAATTGAACTGTAGGTAAAATGAGAAAAATAATACCCAGCGCCGCCGGATGGCGATTGCGTGGAAATACTTAACAGCTAGATAGCATTGGCATGATTTTTTACATGGTGTGTATGATTGGCCGTTGTCGATCAACCTCATAGCGGATATTATGCCACTTTCGAGTGAAACTGTCAAGGTTTTGAATGAAAGCCAGGAAAAAGATGCCGGGGCTACTCGTTATGGAATCTTGTATATCGAAATATATTTTCTGCCATGCCAGGCTTCGTAAACGAAATTTTAAGTTAAACTAAAGTCCTGTCACCGTGGAGAAAGCTCCCGCAGGGTAAAATCCCAGAGTTCCAGGAAGGGGTCGATTTCGATGCGGAGTCGCTTGAGAAACGAAACCGCCTGGGGGCTGCCCGCCTCCATCTCTGCCCTGCCGGGGCGGCGCCCGGCGGCGGCGTAATCGGGGAAATGCGCCCAGAGGTAGTCGCATTCGCCGACAAGGGTGTCAAGCGCGGCGTGGTCCATCGGGGCCTTGCCGGTTAGGATGTCACACAGCAAAATCAGGCGGCCCTGCTCGCCCTGGGCAAAAACCCGCAGTTTTTCGGCCAAGGCAGCGGCGATGTTGCCTTTATCAACGGGCACCGTTTGGCACCGAGCTTTCCTTGTCTCCCCCGATCCCCATTCCCCATTCCCCGTTCCCCATCCCCCATTCCCCATCCCCCATTCCCCATTCCCCACTCCCCTTAACACGCCAAAAGCCTCTTCCGGCGAAAGGCTTGGGATGCCCAGGGGAAGGCCCCCGGCGGCAAGGTCGAAAATGCGCGGGTCGGCGGCGAACTCCCGCTGGAAAAGGTCGCGGTAGTTCCGCAAGGCGGGGTTGGTGATCGCCTTGCCGCCGGTTTTTGATGCCGCGAGAACCGTGCCGTCAAAAGCGGCCCGGGGGTTCAGCAGGCCGGCAAAGCGGTTCTGCCGTCGCAGCCTGCCCAGGTGCCCCCCGGTCGAGCGGGCGTGGTACGAATCCAGCGTGAAGGCAAAATCAAGGCCGGCGGTTATTATCGCCCCTCGGGTAAGCCTGCGGGCGATGGAGACCGCGCTTAGGCCCACCGATCCCAGCGGCGGCACGGCCTCGGGCAAAAGGCCGGCGGAGCCAAGGCGCTGGAAAATTGCCAGCCTTGCCCAGGGGGTAAAGAAAAGAGACACGCCGCCGGCAAGGACGGCCCCCGACCGGGGCAGCGCGGAAAGGTCGAACGCCGCGGGAACTTTCCAGCCGGACATGCCGATAAAGTCATCAAGGTTCCAGTGCTGGCTTTCCAGGACCACCACAAGGTCGGGCGTTATGCCCCGTTCCCGCAGGGCTGGCAGGCAGGTGTCAACGCAGGCGATCCTGAAGGGACGGGTTTCGGGCAGCCGGTGCGCTTTCCCGAAACGGGCAGGGAGGGCGTCGAGCAGGCTGTCCAGCGAGGGGCCCGCCCCCAGAACCAGGATCGGATCTTCGCCAAAGGAAAGCTGTCCCAGCGAGGGGCAGCGGGGTATCAGGGCAAGGTTCCTCAGGGCGTTGCGTATGTACCGGCGGCCCAGCCTTGCCAGCGTCATGGCGTTGCCCCAGTCGATGGCAATTTCCCGTTGCAGCGACTGCGCCAGCGAATCGTATAACGCCGGGAACAACTGCCAGCCCCCGCTCAGGCGAACCGTTTCCACGCGGCGAAAAAAACGCGGGCCCCATTCCCGCCGCAACAACGCGCACAATGCCGCCGCGTCGCGCTGGCTGGTCAGGCGCAGCCGGGGGTTGCTTTTCAGCGCCGGGGAAAAATGCTCCCGCGAAAGGGCAAACATCTCGGGGTCGGCCTCGACGCAGAGCAGGGCGGAATTCGGGGCATCGGCAAGGCGGGAGAGCAGGCGCTCAAGCCCATAGCCAAACAGAGGGGACGGGCAGAGGTAGAGGGTTCTGTCTTTGACAGCCACCTTGCCGGCAACACGGTCGGCCCTGCCGGCAGGATCAACGGCGGAGAGCAGGGTCTTTCCGTTGTGGGAAAAACCCGCGCCCATTAGCTATTCACCAAGAAAGTAACGGGAATACACTTCGGGGAATCGGTTCTCCATCTTGGGGCTATTAAGGAAAAACTGCAACAGGGACTGCTCCGTCCTGGAGTTCAGCCAGTAGGAGCTGAAGGTGGAGGCAATCCCCACTATGCTGTCCTCTTCGGCCTCGGTCTCGGCGGTGGGGTACAGCACGAGCACGTTCGCCCCCTGCACCACCGGCTCCGACGGGGATTCCGCCGGGGTGGAAAAGGCAACCTTCCAGAAATTCTCGTTGGTGTCGGAATTCGAAATCTCGCTGACGGACTGCGTGGCGAGGGTGGCAAAAAGGTCGATACTGCCGTAATTGATCGGGACCGGGCCAAAGGAACGGCTTTCCATTCCCCGCCGGAGCAGGGCCTCCCTAAACCCAAGCTCATCGACCAGGGCCCTGAAATCGTTCGCCTGCCCTATGGCCCAGTCCTCCATGCGCCCCCTTTGGAAATTCCGCATGTAGTAGCGGACTTTTTCCAAAACCGCCGGATCGGACGGGTCCGCTTCCTGAACTGCCTCCTCGGCCCGGAAAAAGGACCAGCCATCGGGGGTCTTCATTACGTCGCTGTACTCGCCCCGCGCCAGGGCAATCACGGTTTCGCGGGCCGCCGCTTCGGGGATGTCCATGCTCAGTTCGTGGGCCATTCTTATCCCCATGTCACCCCCCCGCTCCGCGTAAGCGCCGGAGGAATGCGCCCTGGCGGCATCCTCAAGGGTAGTCTCGCCGTTCTTGATTGACGCAAGTATCCTTTGCGCCTCGCGCTCGCTCGATTTGATCGTGATTATCGAAAGATGAACTGACCTGAACAAATCGGGGTTTTCCCCGGCGTAGGCCGCGTACTCCCCTTCCGGGTAGGCATCCACGGAAAAAACCGCCATCTCAAAACTCCGCTGGGTTGTCGCCATCTTCCCGATAAAATCCGCTTCCGCGGCGGGTGTTCGGAGCCCGGTCACGTCGGAGAGGAAATGGCGCTTGGCGATGTCGTCCTGCGTCTGCCGCCACAGGGCCAGCCGCCGGTTGTCGTCCATCTGCCGGTACAGCGCCGCCGAGAACCGCCCGTTCTCCTGAAACTGGGGAAGCCTCGCCACGTCCCTATCGACGGTTTTTGCCGGCGCCTCATAGCCGGCAGCCTTCATCTCCTGCAGCATGGCCGTATGGACGGCGGCGGCTTCAAAGGACTCGCGCCAAATTTCGTAGCTCATGTACGCGTAGTTCTCGGCGCCCATAGTGCTCTGCAAATACCGCGTCGCCATGTCGTAATACTGGGCAAAATAATTCCCCGGCACGTAGCTGATGGGACCCTTGTCGTAGTACCCAAAGGTCAGGTCCACGTTCCCCCCCCCCCCGTATTCAGGCACGATGGCGGGAACCAGAACAAAGGCAACAATAACGATTACCAGCACGACCAAGGTCCCAATAAAAACAAGAGGATTTTGCTTGAAGCGGCGAATCATGTCCGAATCGGCATTCTCGCGTTCCGGTGCCTTTTTTTCCCTGGAAGCCATAAACCCACACCTTTCAGAATTATTTTGGTAGGCGTACTATAGCAATTTGCGGGAATTTGATCTAGGGGCTGACGGCAAGCCGCATTTGCTGGTATAATGCAGCATGGTTCAAGAAGACACTTGGTTCGAGAGCAGCGACGGAGCCAAGCTATACCTAAGGCGCTGGCGGCGCGGCGGCACCGGCGGCGACGATTCCGCGCCGCTTGCCGTGGTGCATATCCTGCACGGCATGGCCGAGCACTCCCAGCGCTACCGGCGGCTTGCCGAGAAACTCTGCGATGCGGAAATCGAGGTCTGGGCTGCCGACCAGCGGGGACACGGCATGACGGCGGACTTGGGCGTCAACGGGCCGGGCAAGGGCGGGCTTTTGGGCCATTGCGCCGATAAAAACACCTTCGACAGGATCGCCGCCGACGCGCTGGGCATCAACCGCGCAATACGGAAAACCTGCCCAAAAGCCCCCCTTTTTCTCCTGGGCCACTCCTGGGGGTCCTTTATCGCTCAGCATTATATCGAGAACCATGATTCGGGCGAGGGCGCCATAGACGGCTGCATCCTTTCCGGCACCAGGGGCCCCGGCGGATTTAAGGTGAAAGCCGGCCTGCCGCTGATGGCATTTCTGGCGGCTGTCCGCGGACGGCGCCGGGGATCGAACATCGCCCGCGCCGCGGCGGACGGCCCCTACAGCCGGCCCTTCCGCCCCAGCCGTACCAGCTTTGACTGGCTTTCCCGGGACGACGCGGAGGTGGACGCCTACCTCGCCGACACGCTCTGCGGCATGCTCTGCTCCACCGGCTTTTACCGGGACCTCGTCGCCGGCCTGTGCCGCATACACCAGGGCGAGGCGATGGCGCGGATCCGCAAAGGCCTGCCCGTCTATGTTTTTTCCGGCAGCGACGACCCCGTGGGCGACATGGGGGCCAGCCCCACCGCGCTGGTCAACGCCTACCGTTCCCTCGGCCTCAGCGACCTGGAATTTGTCCTGTACCCCGGCGCGCGGCACGAAACGCTCAACGAAACCAACCGCGAGGAAGTGGCGGGCAACCTGATTTCGTGGATCTGCCGCCACTGCGGCAAGCAGTAAGCGGCCTGTATGCGATACCGATACTCCACCGGGGAAAACGGCAGGCTGATCAAGCGGGCGGTGGTCTATACGCGGGACGAGCACGGGATCAACTTTGACGACGTGGACGGCGAGGCGGTTGGCATCGTCAAGCGGCTGAAGGATTGCGGCTACGAGACCTACATCGTCGGCGGCGCGGTGCGGGACCTCATCCTCAAGAAAAAGCCAAAAGATTTTGACATAGTCAGCGAGGCGAACCCGGCACGGATAAAAAAAATCTTCCGCAATTCAAGGATCATCGGCAGGCGGTTCAAGCTGGTCCATGTGTACTTTGGCCCAAGGATATTCGAGGTTTCGACGTTCCGCTCGCTCAAGGACGGACTTACCAGCAACACTTTCGGCTCGATCAACGAGGACGTGCTCCGCCGCGACTTTACCATGAACGCCCTGTTTT
>JAISSG010000068.1 GCA_031273185.1 Treponema sp.
GTGACAATCGCGCATTTTCCGGTATGGGTCATATTCCCTCATATTATGCAGTCTTAAAATTGAATACTACTGTAAGGCCATAAATCTGTAAAGCAGGGAAGGGGATAGCGGGCACGCATATCCGCCTCCGTCCTCTTGTCCTAGACTTCCGTTTTCGGTACAATTAACTGATATTTATTGGTTGGAGATACCTAGATGACTATCCTTAGTACGGTGCTTTTGGTTTTTTTCGTGGTTGTCGCCATACTCTTGGTGCTGCTGGTGCTTGTCCAGAACGAGGAAGGGGACAGCCTGGGGGGGATTTTCGCCGGGGGCAGCGGGTCCGCTTTTGGCTCGCGCTCGGGGAACGTGCTCACCAGGGCTACGACGGTACTGGGGTCGCTGTTTCTGATCATCAGCCTGGGGCTGGCCCTGCTCAACCGGACGCCGGGCGGCACGGGCGTCGAGGCGGCGGGGCGGGAGCTTTCCGGCGAGGCGGCCTTTACCAACTGGCTGGAAGAAGAGCTGAACCCGCAGCCGGGGGTTGCGCCGGGGGCGGTATCGGAAAACGGGTTCGTTTTCAACGACGAGATTATTCTCGACGAAGTTTTTGATACAGAGGCTGCCGAGTAGCTTTGGGGAACCGGGCTGCCGGCTGATTTCCGGGGAGGTTGGGATGTTCCTGCAAGATGTTTTTTCGCCTGAGTTCATCAAGGTTAAGCTGGAAGCGGAAGACAAAGACGAGGTTTTTGAGGAACTGGTTGATCATCTCTGCCAGACGGGCAAGTCCGTCGCGCGGGATGAGATCCTGGACGCCCTGCTGGAGCGCGAGGCAAAGATGTCAACCGGCATCCAGAAGGGCATAGCCATTCCCCACGGGAATACCAACGCCGTGGAATCGATCTGCGGCGTGCTGGGCATTTCCCGCAAGGGGATAGACTACGATGCCCTGGACGGCGAGCCGGTGTTCCTGCTGTTTATGATTGTCACGCCCCATAAGGACGCGGAACAGCACCTGATGATTCTCAAGCGCCTGGCAGAGCTGCTGGAGAATCCCCAGTTTTGCATCGATCTGCAATCGCCGAAGGATTCGCAGAGCGTGTACAAAATAATCTGCAAATACGAAGACATGCTTAATGCATTGGAGTATCATGGATAACAACGAAGTCCTTGGACATCTTCTGCAAGTCGAATCTCAGGCTGCCGACCTGGTGGACAATGCCAAGGTGGAGGCAGACCGGCGGGTGACGGAGGCTGAAAAGCACAGCCGCGCCTCTTATGACGAGCGCTGTCACGTGGAACGGGAAAAACTGGAAAGGGAATTCCACAAGTCCAAAGAGCAGGCGCAGCAGCGGTACCAGGAAGAGATGGAAGCCTACCGGCACGCCGTTTCCTCCATTCAGCCCGACACGGATCGTTTTTCCGCCTTGCTGAGCAAGCTGGTGGTGGGGGAAACCTGATGCGGGTATCGGTCCGCGAGACGTCAGAGGACACCAGGGCCGCTTTTAGCAGAGCCTCCCCGGGTGCCGGGGAACACGCCTTTGCCTTCGCCAAGGCCAGCGGGATCATCGGCAAGTCCTTTGTCGGCAAGCGGATATCCGCGCTGGGGAGGGTCGCCTCGCTTGCCGATCTCGACCGCCTGGTCTTTCCCGACGCGGGCCGCGAGGCTTTGTCCAGCGCAAGCCAAAACCTGCCGGGCCGGGAACTGCTGGTAGACCTTGAGCGGCGAATCCTGCGGAGGACGACACGGCATATGATTGCGGTGATGCACTCGTATGAGAGGCCGCCGGAGCTTCTCGTCCGCATGCTGCGCTCCTGCGAATATACCGACCTGAAAGCCTGCCTGCGCCACATCATTGTCGGGAAGGAGGAGCCTCCGGCGTTTATCGATATTGGCCGGTTCAGGACGGTGCAGTTTGAGTCGTACCCCGACCTTGCGCTGATGCTCAAAGGCAGTGAATTTGAATTTGTGCTTAAAAAAGACCTTGATTCCCTGCGTTCGCCCGATTTTGACATAAACTCGCTTGAGGCGGAACTCGATCGGCATTATTACGCCTTGCTGATCAAGAGCCTGCATCAGCTTGGCCCGGAGGACCGCCATTTTGTCGAGACAATCCTTGCACAGGAAATCTCCCTGCGAAATTGCGTCTGGGCGCTGCGGCTGCGCGTCTATTTCAAGAAAAAGCCCGGGGAAACGGCAGAGTATCTCATGGGTATAACAAGTCCCCAGGATAAATCTGGCACGGATTCGCAGTACGGGGTTGAGGAGATCCCTGGTAAGAGAGCTTCCTTTGCCGCCGATGCCCGCGAATCGTTGCATTTTTCGCTTAACTATCGCCCGGACTGGAAGAAATGGCGCTGGGAAAGCCTGCTCAACCCCGAACTGGCGACGGAAAACTGGGAGGCCAACCCCCGGTATTTCCAGAACGCCGCCTCCCGCTACATTTACCGCCTGGCCCAGCGCTATTTTCACCGCGAGCCGTTTTCGGTCGGCTCCATCTTCTGTTTTTTCAAGATCAAGCAGTTTGAGGAGGACATCCTCACCAGCCTCGCCGAGGGGCTGGCCCTTGGCATGGGCGGCGGAGAAGTTTTCGACGTGCTGGAGATGCCCCGATGATACGCCCCCGCGCAATGAAGCATGTCAGGATAACCATCCTCAAAAGCGACGTGAACGCGGTCATCGAATACCTTGGCCACAACAGGGCCATGCATTTCGGCGAATCCAGCGGCGGCGCTGAAAGCGCCGACCACGCGCGTGTCAGGGGGCTTTTGGAACGGCTCTGCGACCGGGCCGAGTATCTTGAAATGGATCTGCCCTCCGAGCCTGACGCGGGCATATCCCTGCCGGGCGAGGCGGAGGAGGCCCTCGCGGAAAGCCTCTGCGCCGCCGTCGATTCGCTTAGGGAGCGGGAGACATCCGCCTGGGAAGGAAAGCAGCGCCTTGAGGAATCCTTTGACGAGGTAAAGGCGTTTTCCAGCCTCAACATCCCCTTTTCCGATTTGGATCAGCTCTCGTACCTTACCCTGAGGGTAGGCCGCCTTGACCCGAAAATCCGGGGGGAGGTGAAGGAGCGTCTTGGCGACCGCGCCGTGATCATCCCGCTGGGGGAGGAAGGGGGCGACCGGGTGCTCGCGGTAAGTTCCCGCAAGGGCCGCTTTGCCCTCGATTCCGAGCTGAAAAAAAACCTCTTTGAACCGATTGCCGTTCCCGAAGGTTTCCGGGGCGTGCCCGGCGAGTTGCTTAAGGGCATTAAGGAGCAGCTTGAAAAAGCCGGGGAGGACCTTGCCGGAATCGCCGTTGAAAAAAAGCAGATGCGGGAGGAGAACCATGCGGCCATACGGCGGCTTTTCTCTTCTCTGCTCATGGCCCTTGCCGCCGAGCAGCTTAAATCGAGGCTGGCCTGCACCTCCAGCATCTACCAGCTTTCCGGCTGGGTCCCGTCCGACATGATTCGGAGGATTGTCGCCGACCTTGACAAAATAACCGGCGGCAGGGCCGCGATCCAGGCCTACGCCCCCAGGGAGATCGCCGAGGTGAGGGAGGGCAGCGAGAAAGTGCCCGTCGCCCTGAAGCACGGCGTGTTTGTAAAAGGCTTTGAGGGGCTGGTGTTTTCCTACGGGGCCCCGCCGTACGGGGCCATCGACCCGACGCCCCTGGTTGCCGTTTTTTTCACCCTGCTGTTCGGGATAATGTTCGGCGATGTCGGCCAGGGATTTGTGCTGTTCCTGCTTGGGCTGCTTACCAGCAAGCGCGGCCTTCCGTCGCTGGCAAAATTCAAAAATTACTCCTTGCCGCTGATCGCTGCGGGCGTTTCCTCTATGGTCATGGGCTTCCTGGTCGGATCGGTTTTTACCAACGAGCACCTTTTGGTAGCGCCCACCAGGGCGATCACCGGGGCCATCACCGGGATTCCCCAGGACAGGATCCTTGCGATCGTGCCTATGGAAGGAACCGGCGGCAGCGTGCAAAAATTGTTTTACTTTTTCGGTTTTACCATCGTCATAGGGATCATTATCAACTCGCTAGGGCTGATTATCAATATTATCAATAGTTTTGCCGCAAGAAAATACGAGGCGGCGCTGTTCGCGAAAACGGGGCTGGCGGGTCTCTTGCTGTTCTGGTATGCGATCTCTATCGCTGTGCGCATCCTGCTGGGGGGGCGTTTTGAGTGGTTTGACCTTGTCGGTATCCTGTTTCCCTTTGTCTTCATTCTTTTCAGATCCGTAATCTGGCGCTGTATTACCCGCGAAAGGCCCATACTGGAGCACGGTCTTATGTTGTTCATAATGGAAGGGCTTGTTGAAGTGATCGAAACCGTTTCCACCTATGTTTCCAATACCGTCAGTTTTCTCCGCGTCGGGGCGTTTACCCTGTCCCATGCGGTGCTGTCGTACATCGTGTTCCGTTTTACCGAAGACCTTGCCCACATGGGCGGCCCGGTGGGTTCTCTCTCGGCCCTGCTGGTATTTCTTTTCGGGAACCTGGTAATCATTGTGCTAGAGGGAATGATTGTTGCCATTCAGGTCGTGCGCCTGCAATATTATGAGTTTTTCAGCAAGTTCTTTTTCGAGACCGGGGTGGCGTTCTCGCCGTTTCGTTTCAGGAAGAGCGAAACTGAATAAGGAGTTTGTATGAAACGTAAAGCGTTAGTGGTGTTGGTACTGCTGCTGGCCCTGGGCGTGGCGGCATTTGCGCAGGAGGGAACTGCGTATGCCGGAGCGCCGCAGGATGGGGTACATGTCGAGGCAGAGAGCGATGCTCCCCCGGCGCCGTGGAAGTACGTTGCCGCGGCCATTGCGGTCGGGCTTTCCTGCATCGGCGGCGGCATGGCGGTTGGCCGTGTCGGAGCGGCGGCAATGGGGGCCATAAGCGAAAACCCCGACCTCTCGGGGAAGGCCATGCCCTATGCCGGCCTTGCCGAAGGTATTTGTCTGTGGGGCTTCCTCGTCGCCCTGCTTATACTGTTCCTGTAGGGAACTTCCCTGGCGGAGACTGCGGGTGAATTATTTTTTTATTGGGGACCCTGAGCTGGTAACGGCCTTCCGCTTCATCGGCGTTGAAGGAACCGTCGTTCGGGATTCCGCCGAAGCCGCCGCTGTCTTCCAGCGGATTACCAGCGGCTCGGCGGAATCCGGCTTGCCGGGGGGCTGCCGGGTGCTGATCCTCACCGAGGAAGTTGCCAGTTGGCTGGACGAGCTTGTCGTCAAGTGGCAAATTTCCGGCAGTTACCCCGTGGTCGTGGAAATCCCCGGCATACTGGGAAGGCTTCCCGGCAAAAAGACATTAGTCGAATTGATCCACGAAGCCATCGGGGTTCACATCTAGAATTTTCCGTACTTCTCGATGAATTCCTGTTTTACCCGCAGCAGTTCTTGCTTCGGCAGTTCCGCCAGCATCTGCCACCCGAGATCCAGGGTGCGTTCTATGTCGCGGTTTTCTGTTTCTTCCTGGCTCAGGAAAACCTTCTCGAACTTTTCGCCGAATTTCAGGTAGCACCTGTCGCCTTCGGAAAGCTCTTCCTCGCTGATGATTGACACGAGGTTGCGAACCTGCCTTACCTTTGAGTATGCCGCGAAAAGCTGGCTGGCCACGTCCTTGTGGTCCTCCCGGGTCATGCCGGGGCCGACGCCGTCCTTCATCAGCCGGGAGAGGCTTGGCAGGCTGGCAATCGGCGGGTAGATCCCCTGCTGGAACAGATCGCGGTCAAGAACGATCTGGCCCTCGGTGATGTAGCCGGAAAGGTCGGGAATGGGGTGGCTGATGTCGTCGCTGGGCATGGAAAGGATCGCCAGTTGGGTGATCGAGCCTGTGGAGCCTTTGATTCTCCCGGCCCGCTCGTACAGCGAGGCAAGGTCCGAATAGAGGTAGCCGGGATAGCCCTTGCGGCTGGGGACTTCGCCCCGTATCGAGGAAACTTCCCGCAGCGCCTCGCAGTAGTTGGTCATGTCGGTCAGCACCGCCAGGACGTGCATGTTTTTCTCGTAGGCGAGGTACTCGGCGGCGGTGAGGGCGCAACGGGGGGCTATGAGCCGCTCAAGGGAAGGGGCGTCGGCAAGGGAGAGGAAAACCACCACCCTGGACAGCACCCCGGAATGCTCGAAGGCATCCAGGAAAAAGCGGGCCACGTCGTACTTTACGCCCATCGCGCAGAAAACCACCACGAATTGCTCGGTGCTACCGGGAGAGCCGGTCTCCAGGATCTTTGCCTGGCGGACGATCTGCGCGGCAAGGCGGTTGTGGGGAAGGCCGTTGCCGGAAAAGATCGGCAGCTTCTGCCCCCGGATAAGAGTGTTCATGCCGTCGATGGCTGAAATGCCGGTCTGGATAAAGTCGCGGGGATAGGTGCGGGCCCACGGGTTGATCGGCTGGCCGTTGACATCAAGCAAGGTCGATGAGAAAATGTCGCCGTAGCCATCGATTGGCTCGCCCAGGCCATTGAAGACCCGCCCCATCAGGCCGGTGCCGACCCTCATCTCCATCGGCCTTCCCATGAACTCCACCCGCGAATCGTCGGCGGAAAGGCCGCTGGAGCTGCCGAATATTTGAACGGCGGTCCAGTCCTCGCTCATGTCCACCACGCGCCCCATGCGCCTGCCCCCGTCGCTGCCGTAGACAGCCACTACCTCGTTAAAGCCCACGTTGCGGCTGCGGGCGGTAATCACCACCGGCCCTTCAATACGGGTCAGGCCCCGGTATTCGATTCCCCTCATACAGTCTCCCTCGCCCGGCAGCTCCGTTCCAGTTCTTCCAGCAAAGAATACATCGTTGCCTCAAACGAATCGAAGCCATCAAGCGCATCGTTAGGTATTGTGTTTTTCAGCCGGGACAGCCGTTCTTTCAGGCCCAGGCCGGTAATTCTGGTAAGCGGGGCGCCCAGCTTGATGCAGGCCCTCGCCCTCTCGTGGAATTCCATGATCAGCTCAAGAATCCGCACTTGCTTTATCGGAACGCAGTACATGTCAACCTTGTCAAAAGAATTTTGCTGCAAAAAGCCGTCCTTGATTATTTCCGCCGTGATGAGGATCATCCTTTGCTCGTCGGGCAGGGCGTCCGGGCCGATGAGGTGGACGATTTCCGCGAGGCGCTGCTCGCGCTTGAGCAGATCAAGGCACTGCCTGCGGGCCTCTGCCCAGCGGGGGTTTACCCCGTCCCACCAGGGCTGCACCTCCTCGGCGTACTCGGAATAGCTGTCGTTCCAGCTTATCGCCGGGTAATGGCGGGCGTTGGCAAGGTCGCGGTCCAGGGCCCAGAAGCAACGGATGAAGCGCTTGGTGTGCTGGGTTACCGGCTCGGAAAAATCGCCGCCCGGCGGGGAAACCGCCCCGATGATCGAGATTGATCCTTCCTGGCCGGAAAGGGTGCGGACGCGTCCGGCCCGCTCGTAGAATTCGGCGAGGCGGGTGGGAAGGTACGCGGGGAAGCCCTCCTCGGCGGGCATTTCCTCCATGCGGCCAGAAAGCTCCCGCAGGGCTTCCGCCCAGCGGCTGGTGGAGTCCGCCATGATCGCAACGTGGTAGCCCATGTCGCGGTAAAACTCGGCAAGCGTCACGCCGGTGTAAATCGAAACCTCCCGCGCCGCCACGGGCATGTTGGACGTGTTGGCGATGAGCAGGGTTCGCTCCATGAGGCTGCGCCCGCTGCGGGGGTCTAGCAACTCGGGGAATTCGGTGAGCACCTCGGTCATCTCGTTGCCCCGCTCGCCGCAGCCGATGTAGACGATCACGTCGGCATCGCACCATTTGGCGATGGAGTGCTGCGTCATGGTCTTGCCCGTGCCGAAGCCGCCGGGGATCGCCGCCGTGCCGCCCTTGGACAGGGGGAAGAACACGTCGATGACCCGCGTGCCGGTAATCAGGGGCTGGTCCGGCATGAGCCGCTCGGCGGTGGGCCGGGGCACGCGAACCGGCCACCACTGCGCCAGGGGTATTTCCTCGCCAAGGCTGGTTTTGGCCGCCGCCTCAAGAACCGTGTAGTCGCCCTCGGGGCTGAGGGAGACAATGTCGCAACCCTTCATGCCGGGGGGAACCATTATCTTGCAGCTTATGCTGGATGTCTCCTGGACGCAGCCCAGCACCAGGCCAACGACAGCGCTTACTTTTTCGCCGGAAGCAAGCTTGCCTGCCAAAGCGGCATCCGGGACAAAGCGCCACTTCTTGTTTATGTCCAGCGAATCCCCCCGTTCTCCGGGAACCATGAACGCCCCGTTTTTATCGTACAGGTACATGAGGGGCCGCTGTATGCCGTCAAAAATAGTTCCCAGCAGGCCCGGCCCCAGCAGCGCGGAAAGGGGCCGCCCGGTGGAGCGGGCGGGGGCACCGGCTTTCAGGCCGGTGTTGTCCTCGTACACCTGGATAATCGCCTCGTCGCCTTCAAGCCGGACGATCTCGCCAATGATCCGTTTTTCCCCGACTTCCACCACGTCGAAAAGCCCGGCCCCGCCCAGCCCCGTCGCCCGGATTATCGGGCCGGAGATTCGTCGCACCCTTCCTTCTAGCATAGGCCCTCCTCGCCAAGCAACGCCTCGATCAGCTCGGCCCTCCGCTCGCTGAGGAAAAAGTCCACGGTCCTGCCTACGGAGGCGTATACCCGGGTGTCCTGGGTCTCCAGTACCAGCTCGGGGTAGGGGGACGAGGACCGGGTCTCCTCAATGGCGCAAGTCTTGCCGGGCAGTGCCGCCCGCAATATGGCCTGCGCCTCCGCGCGGTCAATCTTGTGAATCACGGCGCGGATGCCCTGATCCTTGCCGGAACCGGCAAATTCGCCGCAAAAGGCAAGCCGCCGGGCGAGTTCCTGCTGCAACAGGGCAAGCACGCTCTTGCGGCTCAGGCCGGCGTACCAGTTTTCCACAGCCTCGTTGAGCAGTTCCTCGATTTTTTTGGCCTTTACCCGGCGCTTGTCTATGGGCAGGAGGGTCATTATCTCCTGGGTGGCAAGCATCCCCTGCTGGGCGTATTTCTTTTCCATTTCGTCCAGTGTTTCGGCTGTTTTCTTTTCCCACTCGGCAGATTTGGACTCTACCGCCTCGTCCGCGGTTTTGAGGATCCGCTGCGCCTTTTTTCGGGCGTCTTCCAGGATCTCTCGTGCAAGCATCTTGGTTGACTGTAATTCTTCCATCACCTTTCCTTACATAATAATAGATAAAAATCCGCATTCAATCAATATGCCTGAGCGCGTTTTTTACCAAAAAAACGGTTGCCTTTTATCCCAAAAAGGTGTATGAATATAGTAAGGAAACAGATGGCACGAGAACTGACAGCCCCTACCAAAAGCAATCTCCGGCGGGTCAAGGAACGGCTGTCCATTGCCGAGGAAGGCCACGACCTTCTGGAGCAGAAACGGGAGATCCTCGTCATGGAGCTGATGCAGAAGCTGGAGCAGGTAAAAATGCTGGAGCGGGATCTGGATTCCCGTGTCGCAACCGCATACCCCTGCCTCAAGCGCATGCTGGTGGTGGTGGGCAGGGACCGGGCAAACAGGCTGGCGCAGAACGTCAGTTACCACTTTGAGCTGAGGGAAAAGCAGGTTGTCGCCGCCGGCATGAAGCTGCCAGGGCTGGAAATCAAGCTTCCAAACGCAGATTTGAAATATTCTTCAATGAATTCATTTGCAGAATGTGACGAAACCATGCTAGAATTCTTTGAGATGCTCAAGATATGCACGGAACTGGCGGGAGTGAGAACCATTGCATGGCGGCTTGCGCGGGAGGTCCGCAAAACCCAGCGCCGGGTGAACGCGCTGGAGAAAATGATCATACCGGCGGCCGTCGAAACCAAGGTATTTATAGAAGCATCTCTGGAAGAGCGGGACAGGGATTCCTTCTTTACCAGTAAACTGCTCAAGAAAAAAGGAGCCGCTGGCTTGATAAAATGAAACCAATTATTTCAAATATTATCACGATTGTCACCGGGTCGGACGCTTCAATCATGGCGGCGAAATACGCAATAGTCATGGCCAAGCTCTACCACTGCCGCCTCGGCGCGGTATACGTAGTGGACACGGCGACGATCAAGCAGCTTACCTTAAGCAAGATCTTCGTCACCGAGGAAAGCATCGAGTACGAGCAGAGCATTGAGGCAAACGGCCATCGCTACCTTTCCTTCGTGGAGGAGCTTGCCCAGGCAAAGGGCGTTAAAGTCGAGAAGGAGATACGCAGGGGAGCGGTGTACACGGAGATCATCGCCGCCGCCGACGAGCGGAAGGCCGATCTCATTGTCATGGGGGGCTGGGAAAAGGAACACAGCGCCCGGGACATCATCGGCCACGCGCACCGCGAAATCATGATCAACGCCAAATGCTCGGTGCTTCTGGTCAAGGACCCCGCCATCGATCATCTGTACAAATACGCGTAAAAAAATGGGGACCGGGGATTGTTGCTTAAGCTATACCCCCTGGTCCCCGATCCTTGGCCCCTGATCCCTACTTTTTAATCGAATAAAACGCCTTGCGGCCTGCGTACTCGGCGATGCCTTCAAGCTCGTCCTCGATGCGGATAAGCTGGTTGTACTTGCAGATGCGGTCGGTGCGGCTCATCGAGCCGGTTTTGATCTGGCCGGTCTCAAGTGCCACGACCAGGTCGGCAATGAACGTGTCCTCGGTCTCGCCGGAGCGATGGGAAACCACCGCCGTGTAGCCGGCTTTCTTCGCCATCTCAACCGCCTCGTAGGTTTCGCTGATCGTGCCGATCTGGTTCACCTTGATCAGGATGGAGTTGCAGGCGCCCATGCCTATGCCCTTTTCCAGCCGCTTGGTGTTGGTGACAAAGAAATCGTCGCCGACTATCTGCACCTTCGATCCAAGGCTTTTGGTCAGCTTCACATAGCCTTCCCAGTCGTCCTGGTCCAGCGGGTCTTCGATGGAAATGATCGGGAATTTATTCACCCAGCCGGTGTAGATTTCGATCATCTCCTCGGCGGTGAACAGCTTGCCGGGGTTGGATTTCCAGAACTTGTAGCCCTTCTTGCCGCCCTCGCCGTACAGCTCGGAACTGGCGCAGTCCAGCGCAATGGCGATCTGCTCGCCGGGCTTGTAGCCGGCCTTCTCGATGGCCTTCATGATGTACTCCAGCGCCTCGTCGTTGCCGATGTCCGGGGCAAAGCCGCCCTCGTCGCCGACCGCCGTGCTCTTGCCCGCGTCGTGGAAAAGTTTCTTCAGGTTGTGGAACACCTCGGCAGTCCAGCGCACCGCCTCGCGCATCGATTCCGCGCCTACGGGCATTACCATGAATTCCTGGAAGTCGATCTTGTTGTCGGAATGCTTGCCGCCGTTGATGATGTTCGCCATGGGAACCGGCAGCAGGTTGGCGTGGAATGCCCCCAGGTACTTGTACAGCGGCACTTCGAGGTAGTCCGCGGCGGCGCGGGCGGTAGCCATTGATACGCCCAGAATGGCGTTGGCCCCCAGCTTGCCCTTGTTCTCGGTGCCGTCCAGCTCTATCATGGTGCGGTCAATGTCAACCTGGTCCAGGGCGTCAAGCCCCTGAATTTCCGGCGCGATAATGTTGTTAACGTTGTCAACCGCTTTCAGGACGCCCTTGCCCAGATAGCGGGCCTTGTCGTTGTCCCGCAGCTCTACCGCCTCGTAATCGCCGGTGGATGCCCCCGACGGCACGGCGGCGCGGCCCATGGAGCCGCCCTCCAAAACCACGTCTACCTCAACAGTAGGATTGCCCCGCGAATCAAGGATTTCACGAGCCTCCACATATTCAATTGTGCTCATACTTTTCCTCCATAGTTACGTGTGATAGTTCCATATTGAGGCTTTGGAAGGGGGAAGTCAAGGGGCGCGTTGCCTCAAAATATCTCTCACGAAAGTACATAAGGAAGGCGCGGAATTTGCTAATTGGTCATATACATCGCAGTGACCTCCCTTTGGGTACGCGGCCTGTGGCGGGATGCCCCGGTCGCCTCATCTGTTTTCCAGGAATATCCACGCGTCGCTGTTGCAGCGCAGAAGGCCCCCCGCCGAGACCCAGGTGTCCGCTGCCGCCCTGACGGAAAAAACGGGAATCCCCTCGAAATACAAGGGGGCGGCAAACGGCGAAGTGCCTATCCAGGGGCCGGGACCCACGGGAATCTCCCTGCTGCCTCGGGCCTGTGGCACCAGGCGGCGCTTGTCAAAGCCCGAAGTGGCCGTCCTGGCCGCGACGTCGCCCCAGTCGGCAAGCCAGGGGTCGGCGCGGACCTGGGCGTTGACCGTTTCGTCGTCAAAAAGCCGGCGGAAGCGGGGCCAGTCGAAGTTCCAGGGCAGCCGGGGAACGGCGGCCCTTGCGGCGAAACTGGCGCCGTCCGTTTCCGGCGGGACGTTTTCCGTTCCCGCCCCCCCGGAGTGCCTGGCCATCTCCCAATAAAAGGCAGCGTCCACGCCCCCCTGCCAGGTCAAGGCCAAGGTCCTGCCGGAAGCGTCAAAAGGAAATATCGCCCCGGCGGGCATGAAAATGCCGGGGCCTATCCCCCTTTCCGGCCAGAAGGGCGCGGCGGACACGGGGCTGGCCCAAGTCTGGGGCAGGGAAATTTCGGCCTTTTCCCCGCCCTGGATCGCCGCCGCCTGCTTCCTGCCGTCGCCAGTTACCCACTCCACCTGCCAGCAGGGCTCGCCAAGCAGGGTTTCCCAGCTCTGGGGAAGCGGCGGGAATTGCAGGCTGCAGCGGGGATCGGTGAGCGTCGGCTCCCCGCAGCCGCACAGGACAAGCGCCGCCCACAGCGCCGCGCATCGAGCTTTCATACCCCTGTTATGGCAGGAAAAGCGGTTTTGCATTACTCATTTGGCTGAATATGGCCCCGGTTTCCTTGCAAATTATCCCGGATTTAACTATAGTTAAAGAAATGGCTGACGCTGCTGCACCCAACTACACCGATACCCTGGCACAGGCGCTCGTTTCGCGGAAGGATTGGCTCGAAAGGTCGGAGCTTAACAAGCTCAAGGAAGAGCTTCGGATATACCAGATCTCGTATTCGGTCCTGTACAATATGTACCTCAAGAAAAAACTGATAAACGAGGACCCTTACAAACAGGAAACCAAGATAAGCGACCTGGAAATCCCGGATACCGGGCCCTTTAACGAGGCAAAACGGCACGAGCAGATCTCGCTGAGGCTTGCAAGCTACGACAGCCAGCTTGACTTCCTGGTCAACTTCTACCAGTTCGAGGTGGATTTCCTGAACATCGATAGGATACGGCGAATCCTCGGCCTGGTGCGCTACATAGACTGGGCGAGCCTGACCCCCGATTCCCAGTCGCCCAACACCAAGGTTGTCGCGGAAATTACCAACCGCTTAAAATCAGGCGGGGATCCGATTGCCCTCAGCATAATAGGCGAATCCCTTTCCAGGCTCCCGAAATGCACCGCCAAGGTCGTGGGGATTCTGCGGGACCTCTCCGTCTACCACAAGGAAAGCTACAAGCTCAGCGTCCGCAACGCGATTCCGGGCTTGCAGGCTTCCGAGGCGGACGCCCCGGCCATCAAGAAAAAGATGAACACGGCAATGCCCAGAACGCCGTTTTACATGGAGTACATCGAAGAGCTGGTTAAGGAAGATTTTTCCAAGGACGGCCCCGCCCTGCGCGAGGCGGTTCTCAAATCGCTTGCGGTTGCGGAAGAAAAACAGCAGGTTACCAAGGCCAAGGTGAATTACAAGGGCATCCTGCTGGACGGGATACAGGCAATGGGGGCGTCAGCTATGGTGACGGGCGAAATAGCCCAAAAAATCGACGAAAACCAGGCTGTCCTTGCCAACCACAAAAAGACGTTCTGGGAAAAGATACGGCTCTTGATACGGCAGATGACGAATTCCGAGCCGGACGCGGTGGTATACGAGCTGAATTTCATCGACCAGGCGACGGGGGCGCAGAAAACGGAGAGCCTCAATTTCTTCCAGTTCCGCGCCGACCTGGACAAAAGAATAAGAATCCTCACGGGGATGAACGGGCAGGGGCAGCTCATGGGAAGGCTGAACGCAATGGCCGAGGAGCAGATCCTTGGCCATCTTGAGCGGACTATCCGGGACTCTCAGAACTACTTTCGGACGCTGTCAGCCCTTGACGACTATTTCAAGAGCACTGTGTCAAAGGAAGACCGCGACAAGATAAAGGGAATCAAGCCGGAATTGGCCTCGATAAAAAACTGCATTGTCAAGGCAAACCAGATTCGGCACGACTACAGCGCGCAAAAAGAAGAAGAACAGATGAAACGCCTGGGGATACACCCCAGCGCCTGACAGGAGCCTGCTGCAATGAACCCAGTGTCCAGAATCCCCGTCCTTTTATGCGTGCTGGTCATCTCCGGCTGCGCGTCGATGGGAGGCAGGGGATCGGCGCAGGGCCCCGGGGCGGGGCGCCCTGCCCCTTCCCCGAGGGCGGACGGGCCGGAATACGCGGAGAGCCGCCCCCGGGTGGAAGTCCGCGACGAGCTTACCGTGGCGTTCTCCAAAAGCGATGCGGAACTGGACTTCCGCAAGTCGTACCTGGCCAGCGAGGCGCAACTGTACACGGCGATCTACGAGGGGCTTTTTTCGTACCATCCTTTTACCATGGAACCCGTCCCGGCCCTGGCGGAGCGATGGGAGATTTCGGAGGACATGAAGCAGTGGACCTTCACCCTGCGGCAGAACGCGAGGTTCTCGAACGGCGACCCGATCACGGCGGAGGATTTCCGCGCCACATGGCTTTCGCTGCTGTCGCCCCGGCGCGAGGCCCCCTACTCCAGCCTGTTCGACATCATCGAGGGGGCAAGGGAGTACCGGTCCGGCGCGCTGCGAAACGCGGACAGGGTTGGCATCGCCGCCACGGGGCCACGGACGCTCGTGGTGAGACTCAACGCCCCCGCGTCGTTCTTTCCCGCCATGCTGTGCCACCATTCGTTCGGCCCTGCCCATAAATCCCTGCTGAACGTCGAGCGGTGGTCGCGGGAAAACCTCGTTTCCAACGGGCCCTTCCGCATCGCCGAAATGGACGAAGGCAAGATCGTCATGGAAAAAAACGAGCGCTACTGGGACGCAGGCAGCGTTGCCCTCAATAAAATAACCATCAAGTACACCGAGACTGGCGAGGAGGCTTCGGGCCTCTGGAACTCCGGCGAGGCGCGGTGGATCGCCGGCGACGTGAGCATCGACGCGCTGACCGACCGCAGCGGCATCCAGGTGAACGCCCTGTTCGCCACCCACTACTACTTTATCCGCAGCGGGGAGCGGCCCTGGAACGACCACCGCGTCCGCCGCGCCCTTGTCCTGGCGCTACCCTGGGACGAAATACGCGGCGGGCATTTTCTCCCCGCCAGGACGCTGATCTACCCCCTGCCCGGCTACCCCAAGCTGGAAGGGATTTCCAGCACCGAGACGGAAGAGGCGGCAGCCCTGCTCGCCAAGGCCGGCTATCCCGGCGGCGCGGGCCTGCCCGCCCTAGTGATACGCATCACCCCCTCGCAGGAGGCGGACAGGATCGCCGGGCTGATGGCAAGCGCCTGGAAAAACACGCTGGGCATTTCCGTGCGGGTGGAGGTGATCCCCTACTCGGACTACCTCCAGTCGCTCAAAGTCAGGGGCTACAACGTGGGCTCTTCAACCTGGATAGGCGATTTCGCCGACCCGTACACGTTCCTGCAAATGTGGCGCAAGGGCTCGAACCTCAACGAGGCCCAGTTCGAGGACGACGACTACGAGGCGCTGATAGAAAAATCCATGTTCGAGGAGGGGGAGGCCCGCTGGGCGACCCTTGCCGAGGCGGAAAAGCTGCTCCTTGAGCGGGGCCCGGTGCTTCCCATCTCCCACAGCCCGGCGGTCAACATCGTGGACACCGGGGAGCTTGGCGGCTGGTTCCCCAACGCCCTGGACATACATCCCTTCAAGTACCTTAACTTCAGGGCGTTCCGCCCCCTGCCCGGGGTGGTCATGGCCAGGTAGGCCCGCCGATTGACGATTAATTGATTTTGTTATATACCATGTAATTGAACAAAGGCGTTCGTCAGGTGATGCGGGGGTTAGCCAGACGGCTGTTCCCTGATCGCGTCGTGTGGCGAGCGCCTTTTTTGTCTTCATTTGGAGGAAGGTCTATGCAATGGGAAACCGCGCATCTGCGATGCGACGGCGCGAAGCGCCCTGGTGCGCTTTCACAGAGAGAAGGGCAGGCAAGGATTCCGTCCGGCTGCGCCATATCGGGTGTCATCGACAAGACCGGGAGGCGCATGAGCGGCGAGGCTATCATCAGATCCATTTCCGTGATGCACGACCGCTCTAACGGCCTTGGCGGGGGTTTCGCTGCCTACGGTATCTACCCGGAATACAAGGATTACTACGCCTTGCACATATTTTACGATTCGGTGTCGGCAAAAAAAGAATGCGAGGAATTGCTGGAGCGGCACTTTGACATCATCAACCTCTCCAAAATCCCCGTGAGAAAAATAAAGGAAATTACCGACGAGCCGTTGATCTGGCGCTACTTTGTCACCCCGCTGCCGACCAAACTTGCCGACAGCCAGCTTGACGAGCGCGAGTTCACCGCCAAGTGCGTGTTCCGCGTCAACACCAGAATCGACGGGGCCTACGTTTTTTCCTCGGGCAAGAACATGGGCGTTTTCAAGGCGGTCGGCTTCCCCGAGGATGTGGGAAGGTTTTACAAACTTGAAGAATACGAAGGCTGGTGCTTTACCGCCCACGGGCGCTACCCGACCAACACGCCGGGCTGGTGGGGCGGCGCGCACCCCTTTGCGCTGCTGGATTACTCGGTGGTGCATAACGGCGAGATTTCCTCGTACGACGCCAACCGCCGCGCCATTGAAATGTACGGCTACAAGTGCACCCTGCAAACCGACACCGAGGTCATCACCTACATCATTGACTACCTGCACAGGAAAATCGGCCTGACGTATGACGAAATCGCTTCCGTCATCGCGGCCCCGTTCTGGCAGACCATAGAGCGCATGACGGAACAGGAGCGGGAGGCCCATGAGTACCTGCGGATCATGTTCTCGGCGCAGCTTATCACCGGCCCGTTCTCGATACTCGTGGGTTTTGAGGGCGGCCTGATGGCCCTCAACGACCGGCTGAAGCTGCGGAGCATGGTTGTCGGGGAAAAGGGCGACACGGTGTACATCGCAAGCGAGGAAGCGGCGATCCGCATTATCGAGCCGCATCTTGACACGGTATGGGCGCCCAGGGGAGGGCGGCCGGTGATCGTTTATTTGAACGGAGGCAACTGTTAATGCCGGTAAACTTTTTATATCCCGACTACGAGGTAGCGAGAAATTACGATCGGTGCATCACCTGCCGCGCCTGCGAGCGGCAGTGCGCGAACAAGGTGCACGAGTACCTTGCCGGCGCAAACCGGATGGCCTGCGACGACGACAAATGCGTTAACTGCCACCGCTGCGTGTCGCTGTGCCCCACCCGCGCGCTTAAAATCGTCAGGAGCGGCAACACGTATAAAGAAAACGTGAACTGGAGCGGCAAGACCATCAACGAGCTGTACCGGCAGGCAAGCTCCGGCGGCGTGCTGCTGTCGAGCATGGGCAACCCGGAAAACTACCCCGTATATTTTGACAAAATTCTTTTGAACGCATCGCAGGTTACGAATCCCTCGATAGACCCGCTGCGCGAGCCGATGGAGACAAAGGTCTTCCTCGGCTCGAAACCCCAGCACATCGAGCGCGACGGCAGCGGCAGGATAGCAAACAACCTGCCGCCGCAAATATCCCTGTCCATGCCGGTGATGTTCTCGGCGATGAGCTACGGCTCGATCAGCTACAACGCCCACGAGAGCCTTGCCCGCGCCGCCGAGGAGATTGGCATTCTGTACAACACCGGCGAGGGCGGCCTGCACGATGATTTTTACCGCTACGGAAAAAACACCGTTGTGCAGGTCGCGTCGGGGCGTTTCGGGGTGCACCCCCAGTACCTGAACTCGGGCGCGGCGGTAGAGATAAAAATGGGCCAGGGCGCGAAACCCGGCATCGGCGGCCATCTGCCGGGCGCGAAAATTGTCGGCGACATTTCCCGCACGAGGATGATCCCCGAGGGCAGCGACGCGATCTCGCCCGCCCCGCACCACGACATCTATTCGATCGAAGACCTGCGCCAGCTTGTCTACTCGCTCAAGGAGGCGACGAATTACACCAAGCCCGTGATCGTCAAGATCGCCGCCGTCCACAACGTCGCCGCCATCGCCAGCGGCATCGCCCGAAGCGGTGCCGACATCATCTCGCTCGACGGCTTTCGCGGCCGCACCGGCGCAGCGCCGACCCGCATCCGCGACCACGTCGGCATCCCCGTGGGGCTTGCCCTCGCCAGCGTTGACAAGCGCCTGCGGGACGAGGGCATCCGCGACAGCGTTTCGCTGGTGGTCGGCGGCAGCATCCGCTCCAGCGCCGACATCGTAAAGGCCGTCGCCCTTGGAGCGGACTGCGTATACATCGCAACGGCGGCGCTTCTGGCGCTCGGCTGCCACCTGTGCAGAAGCTGCCACGGCGGCAAATGCAACTGGGGCATTGCGACGCAGGTCCCCGAGCTCACCAAGCGGCTGAACCCCGACATCGGCTACAAGCGGCTGGTCAACCTGATGACCGCATGGCAGCACGAGATCAAGGAGATGATGGGCGGCATGGGGATCAACTCGATTGAAAGCCTGAAGGGAAACCGGCTTATGCTCCGCGGCGTTGGCCTGAACGAGAAAGAGCTTGAGATCCTTGGCATCAAGCATGCCGGGGAGTGATGGCATGAAAAAAGTTTACGTAAACGAAAAATGGTGCCTGGGCTGCCATTTATGCGAATATTACTGCGCGTTTGCCGCGACCAACGAAAAAGACATGGCGAGGGCGCTGAAAGACATAAAAATCAACCCCAAGATTAAAATCGAGGAAAAGGACGGGGTCAGCTTTGCCGTTTCCTGCCGCCACTGCCGCGAGCCGTTATGCGTCAAGGGCTGTATTACCGGGGCGCTTACCATATCGGACGGGGTTATTACCATCAACCAGGACAAATGCGTAAGCTGCTACACCTGCATTCTGAGCTGCCCCTACGGCGCGGTTTCCCCCTCCGATGGCGGCGCGGTGCAGAAATGCGAGCTGTGCGTCAAGACGCACGAGGGAACCCCGGCCTGCGTGAAAGGCTGCCCGAACGGGGCGATTGTGTTCGAGGAAAGAGGTTGAATACCATGAAGTACGTTATCATCGGCAACTCGGCGGCTGGCATAGGCGCGGTGGAGGGAATCCGGCAAGTCGACACGCGGGGCGAAATCACCGTCATCGCCAGCGAGCCTCACCATACCTACTCCCGCCCGCTCATTTCGTATCTTTTGCTCGGCAAGGTGACAGAAGAAAAAATGCGCTACCGGGGCGACGGCTTTTATTCGGACAACAACTGCGCCCTGCTGCACGCAAGCGTAACGGGGATCGACGCCAAAGCAAAGCAGGTGGTTTTGGCGGACGGCAGCCGCGTCCCCTATGACAAACTGCTCGTCGCAGCCGGATCATCGGCCTTCGTGCCGCCGTTTGAAGGGCTGGGTACCGTTGCGGATAAATGCACCTTTATGAGCCTTGACGACGCGAGAAAGCTGGACGGCTTGCTGGATGGCAACAAGCGGGTGCTGATCATCGGCGCCGGGCTGATCGGCCTGAAATGCGCCGAGGGCATAGCGGAACGTGTTTCGCATATCACGGTGCTTGACCTTGCGCCACGGATACTGTCCAGTATCATGGACGACGACGGCGCGAAACTCGTTCAAAGCCACCTTGAAAGCAGGGGCATCGCATTCAGGCTTGCCGCCAGCATTACCAGGTTTGAAAGCAACGCCGCCATTCTTGCCGGCGGGGAGACAATAGGCTTCGACGTTTTGGTCCTGGCTGTGGGCGTGCGCCCGAACACCGCCCTCTTGAAAGACATCGCCAACATTGACCGTGGCATCGTCATAAACGGCAAATCCGAAACCACCGCGCCGGGCATTTACGCCGCGGGCGATTGCACACAAACGCTTGACGTTTCCAGCGGACAGAAAAGAATAATGGCGCTGCTGCCCAACGCTTATATGCAGGGCGAGTGCGCCGGGATCAACATGGCGGGCGGCGACAAAAATTTTGACAAGGCAATTCCCATGAATGCCATCGGGTTCTTTGGCCTGCACGTCATCACGGCGGGGAACTACTCGGGTGATGTGTATGCGGGGGATGGGGAACGGGGAATGGGAAGTGGGGAGTGGGGGAAGAGTTACAAGCGGTTGTTTTACAGCGATAATCGGTTGAACGGGTTTATCCTTATCGGCGATGTCGAGAAGGCGGGGATATATACCAGCCTGATCCGCGAGCGCACGCCGCTTGACAGCATCGACTTTGCCCTTGTCTGCGAAAAACCGGGACTCATGGCGTTCACCAAAGAAGACAGGGCGGCAAAGCTGGGGGGCCGTTAATTAAATTACATAAACCACCGGCTATGCCGTGTCCTGCGTGATACAAATACCAAAAGACAGTAAAGCACTCCAAAGGAAGTCCTCAAGCAGGGCAACCAAAGGAGTACAAATGAAAGAATTGTGAAGTGATAATACAATATTTAATGAGAACCGGGAATAACTAAAAAAAAGCATATTGAACAAACGAATCAGCAAAGAACAAATGGAAAAATCAATTTTTGATAGAACGCCAAGCAAATGCCCCCTTTAAGGGGGGTTCCTCAAGCCGTCGGCTATGCCGATGGTCTTTGACTGTAATACCCCCTAGCAACGGAATGATATAATCAAACAATTTACGGAACATGATAATTTTTGCTCCTATTTTTATTAAGGGCGTAGCCCTTTGGGGTTTAATAGGGGCTGTCCAACAAGTTGAATTTTTGGGCAGTCCTTTTTATTTACGGTTCGGGAATAGAGTCTCTTCTGATTAAGTTTTTTCTGAATAGGTATAACTATTCCTGCGGACTATGC